>CAZQOD010000031.1:6763-26944 GCA_964594945.1 uncultured Desulfopila sp. | reverse complement strand
GCGCGCCTGCCTTGGGAGCAGGAGGTCGGAGGTTCGAATCCTCCCGCCCCGACCAGTGAAGAATTCAAATAGTAAAAAAGCCGATCACCTATATGGTGGTCGGCTTTTTTATTGCTTATGTCGCTGGCTAAACTCGTTTTTTGTCTAGTGATATTGGGGTAAGGTTTCGTGCAGATATCAGGTATAATGACTCTGTTTTTTAAAGTATGTGATAATGCGCTCCATGGTCTGTTGTTCCCTGCCGTCTTGCTGGGCAAAATTCAGCCCGTATTGATGGTAGCCATCTTTGCTGAATTCTCTTTTAACATCTGCGGTTATATGTAGTTGCTCCTGCTTTTCATTATCATGTTCCTGGGGCAGGAAGAGTTGGATGGAGAGTGTGCCGTCATGTTTTAATTTTTCAGGGCATTGGAGCAACATACCGGTTATGGAGATATCACGGCTGACGCCGTTAACAAACTCATCACCCTGTTGCACCGTGCATCGGATATTATTATCGTGCCTGGGAAAGAGTCGTTTCTCTTCCGCCTGGCGTTTTGCGGCATCCACCGGGTCGACCACGAATTTTGTAAGACTGGCAAGTATCTTGTCGGCCACCATGCTGAGACTGGTGGCCACCATTGCCGTATCATCGGCCTTCTGCGTATTTTTCTTCAAGACAGAGAATAGGGCTTGCAGCTGTTGATGGAGGTTTTCGAGTTGGGTTGCCTGTTGTTGGTTGTATTCGCTGAGGGCGTTGGTGGTGGTCATTGTTCGGTCAACATCCTCGGTCATCTCTTCAAAAGCGTTGACGGTGGCCTGGGATTGTTCCTGGGATTTATGAACTTTTTGTACGACCTGTTGCATTGAGGTGACGGAGTTATCCACCTGACTCGTTAGTTCATTGATCAGGTCACTGATTTCGGTGGTCGAATGGGCGGTCTGTTTGGCAAGTTCTTTAATTTCACTGGCCACAACGGCAAACCCCTTACCGGCATCTCCGGCCCGTGCCGCTTCGATGGTCGCGTTGAGCGACAACAGGTTGGTTTGGTCGGCAATATCTTGAATTGAAACAATAATTTTATGGATATGTTCTGTCGCTTTTTTTAATTCCTCCATCTGGTCGGCGGTGGCGTTTACACTTGCAACCGTATCGGACAGCTCTGTAATATTTTGGTGAACAACGGTAATCCCCTTTTGCGCATGTTTTTTGGTCAGTTCCACACCATCCTTGGCCTCGTCTATTTCGTTGTTGACGGTTTCGGATATTTCCTGCAGTGATTCCGTTGCCTCAAGAACTAGTTGTGAGGATTTATTCTCGTTTTCATTGGATTTTGTGATTTCGGTGGAAATATTTGCTATCTGCCGTGATGAGTATATCATTTGCTGGACATTTTGTTGCATTTTTTGGATTATATTACTTAATAATAACCGCATTTTATGCATATTTGCGGATAAAATTGACATTTCTCCATGGATCTTGGCCCCTTCTTTTTTGGAGGTTAGGTCGCCTCCGGCAAATTGTCGGCTGACCTGGATGAGGTGTTCGATGGGTGTGGTAACGCTGGTGACTATAATTGACGCCGTGGTCAGGGATAAAAATATGGCAATAAACCAGAGAACGGCCAGGGTCACCTGCAGGGTCGTTACCTTGGCGTCCGCTTTTTCAGCGAGCATTCCCACGGCCTTGTTCATGGCCTGCAATACCCTGACACTGAGGTCATTAATGGTGTTGAGCTGTTTAAAACTATAGTTTGTCTCTCCGATATTTGTAATTGCCGCCTGGAGTTGTCGCCAGATATCGGCTGCCGCCACCAATTGCGCTAGAATAACCTGGTCGGTTGTGCCATCAAGCTGTATGGCATCGCTCATATTGATATCTTTATACGTCTGTCCACCGTGGGTGAGGGCCTTTAATGAAATATCAAATAATTTACCCGTATTGAGCATATTATCTGATTGCTTTTTCCCCTGTTGCAGGGCAAGGAAAAATTCCTTGGTGAATTTTTGGGTTAACATCCGCTGGCGGCCGGCAATATTTACTACCATTCCGTCGCTTTTTTGTTTGAGCAGGGTAAATGAAGTGTATCCCACCATTATTGACAGTATACAGACGAAAAATATTGTCAGAATTCGCAGTTTCTGGGTAACGGTCAACATATCTATGCGGAATAGCTTACAGAGGGTTATTTGGTATTTTGAGAACATTTTTATAATTTCCTTATATGCGACTTATTTTAGGCAGATTTCAAAATATCTCATTTCCGGCCGACTATGGTCATGAATCCAGGTTCACATTGAAGATATTTTTCTTTTGTCAGGCTGGGTGTTATGTATGATTAGAAATCCCGGTATCTGTTCCCTAACAGCAATGGTAATTCTTCCCATAAACAAAGTATGCCTTTTAATCCTGACAGAAATCAAGAATTAATATTAAATTATTTATTGTTTTTGCGACTGATGCCGGGGGATTAGTCGCTCCATTGCCCGTAAATATTGGCTGAAGAGGCTATATTTACGGTAAATATCCAGTAAATTTTTATCCCGGTTAATTGACTTATTTGTATTTGTGTTAGATCATAGTCTCGGAACAAAATATTTAGGTTTAGTGATGGAGCGATAAATGTACTACGATGTAGTAATAAGAGTTATATGCGGCTAATCACTTGTAATGAAACAATAAAACGTAAAATATGGATGGTTTGACCGCTTGTTGAGTTGTCCGCAGAATGGGGTATGGTTGTATGAAAAATATTTATATGGTTGCAGTATTGTTGATATTTACCGCAGGTAATGTTAGTGCTGCTCTGATCAATGGTGGTTTTGAGAATCCGGTTAACAGATTCAATTATCAATTTTATGATGAAGAGGCGGTTGATGGCTGGAATAGTGATGCCGCCGATGGTAAAATTGAAATATGGAAAACGGGTTTTCTTGGTGTTGACGCCTATGAGGGAGATCAGTTTGTTGAATTGAATGCAAATATGGAAGCCGCTCTCTACCAGGATGTTTCCGGGATTAATTTTGGTGATCGAATCGATTGGGAGTTTGCCCACCGCGGCCGCAGGGGCCTGGATACCGTGCGTTTGTCCATTACCGATCTTGGGGCCGATAACCAGTTTGGTACGGCGGATGATTCAACTCTCTTTACCGGTGATTTTAGTACAAATAATGATGCCTGGGTTTTTTATAGCGGTAGTCTGTCCATTTTAGCTTTGGGCAATGACGTTCGCTTCGAGTGGGATTCAATCAGCTCGGCCGGTGGGATCTCAGTGGGAAATTTTCTAGATGGTGCGGCCTATGGGGTAAGTCACGAAAACGAGCCTGTTCCGGAACCTGCCACCCTGGTGCTTTTTGGTGCCGGTCTTGTTGGTCTGGCCGGGGGGGTGCTGAGACGTGGGAAGAAAAAAACAGCCTAACGCAGACAAGATGCAAGTAAGTGCCTTGTTTTTCTTTATAGGTTTTATGGAGTAAGGCACGAGTATCTTGTGCTGGAAATCTGAGAAAATAAAATTTATACCGTTAAGTTAATGTGTTATTGATTAAACCGGGATCAATAACACATGCTTTTTTGTGAATAGTTTTTCCCATGTTCTTTGCTCCAGGGGATTGATGTTTATGGACAAGTTCCCTGGCTTGCTTTCGAAGAGGGAGGGCAATTGTGCTTGCAGAAACCGGTTTATTGAAAAAAATATGGATCCTTGGTGGCGGAAAATTTGGTCGACGGGCGTTTGTCCAGATAAGACGCTATTTCCCGGAAGCGGCAGTAACCGTAGTTGATAACAGCTCTGAAGTCGAGGAGTTTGGTAATGTCGCAATCGTATGCGAGGATGGGATCAATTGGTTGGTGGCGCATCTTCGGCGGGATAGCGAGGTTGATATGATAATACCGGCCATACCCGTTCATGTGGTGGGGGAATGGCTGAAAAGAAAATGGTTCCGGAAATATCTCTTTTCCCCAGCGTCCCTGCCCCGTAGCTTTATAGAAAAACTACCCAATCCCATATTTGCCGGAGAAAACATGGTTTACGTAAGTCATGCCGATTTCATCTGCCCGGATAACTGTGCCGAACCCGCGTCGATGTGCAGTTTTACCGGCAGGAAACGTGGCCGGGATATGTTTCGTCTGCTTAGAGAATTTCGGGTTGCCGGCACCAGCCCCCTGGTGGTGCGCAGCCATCAGCTTCTGCCAGGGGTGGGTGGTATTCATCCCCGGGATTTATGGGGTTTGGCGGATCGTATAGACCTGCAGCCGGGATCGTTTTATATTATATGCACCGCCTGTCGATGCCACGGGGTTGTGGAGGGCGTCACCATTTCGTAGTCCCGGCACGTCTGCCGTTAGGCGAGACCCTTTTCTGCCTGGGCTTGTATGGCCGTAATGGCGATGGTATTGACTATATCGGTGACGAGACAGCCCCTGCTGAGGTCGTTGACCGGTTTATTGAGTCCCTGCATGATGGGACCGATGGCCACGGCTTTCGCCGATCGCTGCACCGCTTTATAGGTGTTGTTGCCGGTATTGAGATCGGGAAAAATAAAGACAGTGGCCTTGCCGGCCACCTTGCTGGTCGGCATTTTGGTCCGTGCCACCGTGGCGTCCACCGCTGCGTCGTACTGCATGGGGCCCTCGATCAGTAGGTCCGGGGCAAGGCGATTGGCAATTTCGGTGGCCCTTTTGACCTTATCCACCTCTTCGCCTATCCCTGAACTGCCCGATGAATACGAAAGCATGGCCACGAGTGGCTTAATACCGAACAGTTCTGCAGTTTTTGACGATTCAATAGCAATTTCCGCCAGTTGTTCAGCCGTCGGTCGGGGGTTGACGGCACAGTCCCCGTAAACCAGTACCCTGTCCTCCAAACACATGAAAATAACGGAGGACATAATGGTGCTGCCTGGTTTGGTCTTGACGAACTGGAGTGAAGGTCTGACCGTATTCAAGGTCGAATGTACGGCGCCTGAAACCATGCCGTCCGCATGTCCCTTATGGACCATCATCGTGCCGAAATGGGTGACGCCTGACATTACATCACGGGCGTTGTCCCGTGTGATGCCTTTGTGCTTGCGCAACCGATAGTAGGTATCGGCGTATTCTTCAAAATGTGTGGATCGGGTGGGTTCAATGATTCGGGTATTGCCAAGGTCAAGACCCAGGGATACTATTTTTTTCCTTATGGCCCTGGCGTTGCCGAGAAGGATAATATCCACCGCCTCCCTGTGGATAAGAATTTCCGCCGCCCGCAGTATCCGTTCCTCCTCTCCTTCAGGCAGGACAATAACCTGTTTAAAGGCCCTGGCACGTTTTATCAAACCAAATTCAAACATCTTGGGTGTGGTGAAGAGCATGGAATATCCGACAATTTTTTTGCGGAGTTCCGTGGTCTGTACATTGGACTCGAACAGCCCCAGGGCCGATGCAATTTTCAATTGTGAGTCGGGGGTGATGGTGCTGTTTATGCGTTGTATCTGGCTCGCCGTTGTGAATGTATCCTCTTTTACCTTAACAATGGGGACAAGGTCGTGTATGCCGAGGAGGAGATTGCGAAGGAGCTGATCGGTTTCCAGGTAGCCGGTTAGGACAATACCGCCGATATTCGGCATATTACTGGACCGGTAGGCGGCAAGGGTACCGAGGATAATATCCAGCCTGTCAATGGGGGTGATGACCAGATTATCGTCGGTCAACCTGGGCAGGTAGTTTTGCAGGTTCATTGCCGCGACTACAAATCGTGATATTGAACGATTGAGTTGCTCCTTACCGTAAATTACTTGGGCGTCGAGGGCGGTGACAATTTCGGCCATGGTCAGCCGGTCAAGTGATTCTTCATAGGGGATGGAGTATATCTGGCCTATGGTTTTCCGCAGCTTTTTCTGTAGGGCCGCCAACATCTTTTGCTGGAGAATAATAGGGGTCTTATTGACTATTATCGACAGTATGCTGGATCCTTTGTCCTTGAATGATTCGGAGGCGAACTTACATGATTTGACAACGCTTTCAATGGAGCTGTTGTGGGCGTTGGCCACCATGAGAACGGGGCAGCCGAGGTTGTTGGCAATTTCGACATTCAGTTCAAATTCAAAGGCTGAAGAGTCACTCTCAAAATCGGTACCCAGGCAGAGGACAAAGTCGTATTCATTTTCCAGTTGCTTGTATTTATCGAGGATATCTTCGAGGAGTTTGTCATACTTTTTTTCTGAAATCAGGCTGCTTGCCTCCTCAAAGGTGCAGGCATGCATCTTCTCATACGGGATTTCGAGGTCATAGTAGGTGGAAATAAGATTAATTATGTCGTCAACACTGTCTTTATTGTGGTTGGTATTGACTATGGGGCGAAAAAAGGCGACCCGCACCAGGTTACGGACAAGGAACTCCATAACTCCCAGAGTTATAAGTGAGAGCCCGCTTTGTGGTTCCAGGGCGGTTATATAAAGATTTTTTGACATATTTTCATCCTTTCCGTGGTTTATTCATGGGAAAGTCTGCATTATTTCCTTGGTTGTCAATGGTCCTTTGGATTTGTATGTAGGAAAAGAAGGGGTTGAAATTTTTTATTTATACATTGTGAAAAAATAAAGGTAAAACCATTAGCGAAGGGATGAAATGTAGTCACCCACCTGGCTAATCCCCTTCTCGTTTAGGACTTTTAAGGCACTTGAACCCACCACGGCAATATCAACTTTGCCCTTTAAATAGTCAATATCATTTTTGTCCTTGACGCCAAAGCCAAGGGCAAGGGGCAGGTTTGTGGCTCTGCGACAGCGGGCAAGGTAGTCGTCTAGCTCTCTGGTGAAGGCGGTTTTTTGCCCCGTTACTCCTTTGCGGGCCACGCAGTAGATAAATCCCTTGGCAAATCCTGCCAGGTGGCGCATTCTGTTATCCGGGGTATTGGGTGAGTAGAGCTGGATCGGGGCCAGGCCATTTGTAGTCATGGCCTGAAGATAATCTTGCGCCTCCTCCGGCGGTGCGTCCGGCACGATCATTCCCCTGATGCCGCATTTAGCAGCCGTTTCGGTAAAACGGCGTACCTGGTGGGCAAAAAGAATATTATAATAGCTCATAAAAAGAAATGGAATATCAAGAGATGATGTGATTTCTGTTGCGGTTTCCAGGCAACCGGCAACAGAAGCTCCGTTTTGCAGGGCATCCTGACAGGCCTTGAGGATGATCGGCCCGTCGGCGATGGGCTCTGAAAAAGGAATTTGTAACTCCATGAGATCGACACCGGCCCTAACCATGGTGCGGGCCAGTTGGATGGAGGATTGAAAATCGGGGTAACCGAGGACAATATGGGTCATCAGAAGAATATCTTTATGCTTTTTTTGGGCGCGTATATAGTTTTCAAGCATTATATTCCTCCGCTTTTTCCTTGATAAACTGTTCCCATTGCGGGTCTCCGATGGCATCGGCCACGGTGAAGATATCTTTATCTCCCCGACCTGACTGGTTAATTATTATACATTCTTCTTTTGCTATTTTCGGAGCTTCCTTGAATGCCTGCACAAAGGCGTGGGCCGACTCCAGTGCTGGAATAAGCCCTTCTTTTCTCATGGTAAGCCGCAGGGCCTCCACCACTTCCCTGTCCGTAGCCGAACTGAACCGTACACGACCGCTCTTTGATAAATGGGAGAGGATGGGGGAGACGCCAACATAATCAAGACCTGCTGCCACACTGTGTGTTTCTCGCATTTGTCCATCATTGTCTTGGAGGAAGAATGTTTTATAACCCTGGGCGATACCGACTGTGGCCTGGTCCGAGGCCAACCGTGCGGCATGTAGTGTTGAATCCAGGCCCTTACCGCCGGCTTCGACGCCGACGAGTTCCACCGCATCGTCCATAAAGGCGTCGAAGAGCCCCAGAGCGTTGGAACCTCCCCCGACGCATGCGTAGACACGTGTCGGCAGCCGCTGCTCCATTTCCATGATCTGTTTGCGGGCCTCCTGGCCGATGATGGATTGGAAATAGGAGACCATTTCCGGAAAAGGGTGGGGGCCGGATGCGGTTCCCAGGACATAATGGGTGTTATCCATATTTTCCGCCCAGTCGCGGAAGGCGGCGTTCATCGCATCTTTTAAGGTGCGTGAGCCATCCCGAACACTGATAACCCTGGCCCCCAGTTGCTCCATCCAGAATACGTTGGGGCGTTGTCTCTTTACGTCAACCTCTCCCATGTAGATGGTGCAGTCAAAACCGTATTTGGCGGCCATGGTTGCTGTGGCAACGCCGTGTTGTCCCGCCCCTGTCTCGGCAATAACCCTTCCCTTGCCCATACGTTTAACCAGCAGTCCCTGGGCGATGACATTATTGGCTTTATGGGCACCTGTATGGTTAAGATCCTCGCGCTTGATGTAAATGCGCGCCCCGCCGAAATGGCGGCTTAAGTTTGCGGCATGGGTCAGCGGTGTCGGCCGACATGAATAGGTGGACATGGTATGCACATATTCATCCCAGAAGGTAGGGTCGGCCTTTATCTTGGCAAATTCTTCCTTTAGTTGTTCAAAGGTTTGGATAAGGATTTCCGGGAGGAAGGCTCCTCCGAATTCACCATAATAACCAATTTTAGCCATTGTTCATTCCTCCCAGGGTTTGGGTGAAGATAAATTTATCGGTTCGGCAATGGAGATCTGAATAGATGGCGTTGAGAACCGTTGTCGAGTGAAGAAAGCGGTTAACTGTGAGAATAGGGCTGGTTTTGGAGAGGTGGAGGAGTTTGGCAAGTCTCTTGTCCGGGTAATTTATGCTGAAATGTTGCGTGCCCTTGGCAAGGGTAAAGTGAAATTTTTCCTCAACGAGTTGCGACAGTGATTTACCCCGAATGTCGATATGTTCCAGACCCGTAAATAGCGCGGGATGCAGGTATATGTCTTCAACGAGAATCGGATTTTTCTTTACCATGGTACGGCGACTCAAAAAAATTGCGTCTTCACCCGCAAACGGGTTCGGCCCACTTTCGGGTACGGGGATAATTACCGGTTTCTGGAGGAGTTTTACCTTGGGTGGCCGCTTCGATTTTTTGAAGGAGGCCATTGTTCCGGCAAGTGAAAAAAGGTCAATTTTTTCCTGTGGATCAGTAACATAAGTTCCTGAACCTCGTTTGCGCAGCAGGAGGTTCTTGCGGATTAGACAGTCTATGGCCTGGCGTACCGTGGGACGTCCTATCGCATATTTTTTGGCCAATTGGTTTTCCGAGGGGATTTTATCCCCCGGCAGATAGACCCCCGACTGGATCTTTTCCTGCAATAATTCCGAAAGTTGATGATAAAGTGGTAAGGGCGAATCTTTATTTATCATAATTTGCCTCCTTTTTGTAAAGGTACGTTAAGTATGTAAAGATGTCAATACAGATTTTAGGCCGACTTGGGAAAGAGAAAAAAATGCAGAGCAGTTTGTTATATTGGCTGGAACTTTCAGGTCTAGATCAGGCGAAGATGTAAGGTATCAACGGTTGCAAGATTTGGGTTATATAAATAGTTGATTTCAATATGACCTTGATTTGTTATGTTGGATATGTCCGGGAGCTTGTGCGAGAATGAAATTTTTTTCGTAATCACCTTGTTATTGCGAAAGATATCTTTGCAGTCAGTGTAGATTTTGAAGTTGTCCATGTTGTTTTGAGGGGTTATAAAAAGAGAAATGCTGGAAATAAACGGTGAATCAGAGAAAGTTAATACGGTGGAACCCAGCCTGGAGTTGCCCCCCGGCGCTGCGTTATTTACTATATTCCTCTGTATGTTGTTTGGCGCAAATGCTGTGGCAATAAAAATAAGCCTTGCCGGCATCGGGGTATTTACTGCAGCCGGCTTACGTTTTGGCTGTTCCGCGATAATTATTTTCTCCTGGATTCGTCTTACCGGCCGTGTTATGCGCATTGACGGTTGCCGGGTAAAAAAGCTTGTTGTCGCTACAATGCTTTTTGTGGTTCAGGTGACGCTCTTTTATTGCGGCTTAAAGAGAACCACCGCTTCCCATGGGGTTCTGATTGCCAATCTATTGCCCTTTGTGGTTTTAATTCTAGCCCATTTTTATATCCCCGGCGACGGAATTACCGGTAAAAAGATTATCGGTGTCCTGTTGGGTTTTATGGGGGTGTTGTTGTTGGTTTTTGACAAGCAGGGGATATCGGCGGATATAGAGATTGGTGATATGATAATCCTTGGTGCGGTCTGTGTATGGGGGGTAAGTGCGGTTTATGTAAAAACGCTGACCCGCACCATTCACCCCGTTTTAATAACTTTTTATCCGATGATTTTTGCAACTCCCGTTTTTTTGACCGCGGGTTTTTTCCTGGATCGGGAAATGGTGGTTTTCATCGATGGCCCCGTACTGTTTTCCATGCTTTATCAGTCGTTGGTGACCGCCTCTTTTGGTTATATAGCCTGGAATACGCTGATTAAAAAGTACGGGACGACATCGGTTCACTCTTTTATCTATATTATGCCGGTATCAGGTGTTTTTTTCGGGGTAATATTGTTGGATGAGCCCGTTACGCCGAATATCGTCGGCGCGATTATACTCATTGTAATCGGTATCCTGGTCGTCAACAGGAAGTCGGGGCGGTGATTGCGGTAGGATTTATGTGCAGATGGGGATAGATTTATGGAAAAGAAGAGGAGCGCCCAAACCGGAAGAATAGGTAACCGTCCCTACTGGGTTTTAAATATCGCCAATGTGGTTAGGGGGATACACCAGGTGGGTGGAGCCGTTTTTCTGACCTCGTTTTTAATCAATGACTTCGACCTGCCGAGACTCTACTCCGTTATGGTTTTTAGTAGCGGTTTGCTGCTGTTTTTTTTGGAGGGTATGCGTCATAGACAGATAATACGTGAGTTGTCTGGTTTGAGTACGATGGTAAAGTTATTGTTGCTGGGGGCGGCCTGCCACGGTTATCTTCCCCCCGCGCCAACGGTGCTCATCGTCTTCTTTGCGGCGTCAATGGTCTCCCATGCCCCCAAATATATCCGGCATCGATTGATACTGTGAGGCGGCCCTGTTAAATGTGATCCGGGAATTCTACAAGGGTTATTGAAATATTATCTTTACCGCCCGAATCATTGGCCATATCAACAAGCATATTAGCCTTCAGCGGCAGGGGGGCGTCAAAGGATAAAACCGAGACTATTTCAACGGTATCCACCATGTTATACAGTCCGTCTGAACAGAGCAGGAAGATGGTTCCGGGGTTGATTGCTCCCGAAATAATGTCAATTTTGGCGCTCGGTTCCGTGCCCACCGCCCGTAGAAGCAGATTGTGATAGCGGCTGCTGTCCGCCTGTTCCTGGCTGATTATTCCCTGCTCCAGTTGTTCCTGCACTAGGGAATGATCCTTGGTCAGTTGCTGCAGGGAGTTATCAATAAAACAGTATGTACGACTGTCGCCGATATGTCCCAGGGTAAAAGTATTACCGGCAAAAGTCATGAGTTCCGCCGTACAGCCCATGCCGGAAAGTTCGGGATGGGTGATGGTGTGGTCGATCATTTTTGCATTGGCCAGGGAAAAGCAGGTCTCTACTTTTAGCCTGTTCGCTGCGGGAGAACCTTCCTGTTCGCTGGTGAAGATACTCTTTACCGTGTCGAGGAAAATAGTGCTGGCGATATCGCCTCCGGCCACTCCCCCCATCCCGTCGGCGACCATGAAACAGCGCCTGGATGTATCAGCCATACAGACATCCTGGTTGTTGGATCGTTTTAGGCCCGGGTCGGTTTTGCAACATGCAGTCAGGTTTGTAAGTTTCATCTTTGGCCCATCATATTGTCATTAATGTGTAGTTGAGCAAACGACTCCGATTTAGCCCGTATCTTCATGAACATTGCGAGAATTTGCAATCCTACGTTTTTTTAAGGTCTCAATTCACAAGACGGCAACAGTCGGCAAATTGATACAACGTCCATTGGCAAATACGAGGCGGCCGGCTGTCCGAGGATGACCTTTTGCTCAGGCTTTTCGTTATTGTCAAAAAAATAAGCTTGGAGGTAAGCGTGGATCAATTCACCAACTACATGGTTGTGCATATTTTTTTGAAAATTTTCGATTTTGAACAGATAGCGAAGGCTTCGAAACTGTTGTTATTGGCTAACCCCCTAAAAATTTGTTTCCAGACGGACACCACTAAATCTGAACCATTTGGGCAGGGAAAAGATCGGTGCAATCAGGATAGCGGCCCGCCAACAAGTATCGATCCCCCTCGTTTCCTTTACAAATAATAAGTTTTTCTTCGAAAATCAAAGGAATTATGATATCATACAACCTTGTATAAAAATTCATGTCGGCTGGGCTATCCTTTGATAACGCTTTTTGGTTTTTAGCAATGAACAGTGATCATATAACAAAATCCGGAAATAAATATATCCTTCTTGACCTTGTCGGTACAGGCGGTATGGCCGAGGTATACAGGTGTAAATTATCCGGTCAGCAGGGTTTCGAGAAGATAATAGTTATCAAGAAGCTTTTACCTGCAATTGCCGCAGATAAAGAAATAGTCGAGAGTTTTATTGATGAGGCCAGGCTTGCCGCATTGCTTCAGCATGAAAATATTATTTCCATATATGATTTCGGCGAAATGGACGGCAGTTACTTTATCGCCATGGAGTATCTGTTTGGTAAAAATCTGCATACTCTTATCAGACGGGGCAAGGAAGTCGGTTTGCCCATGGGCCCGGAACAGCCGCTACTTATCGCTGCAAAAATCTGCGAGGGAATGGAGTACGCCCACACCCTGAAGGGCCTTGATAACCAGCCGCTTAACATTATCCACCGGGATCTAAGCCCTCATAATGTTTTTATAACCTATGACGGTAAGGTTAAAATAATTGATTTCGGTATTGCCAAGGCCGAGTTATATGACAGTCGTACCAAGGCCGGCGTGGTGAAGGGTAAGATCACATATATGTCCCCGGAACAGCTTGCGGGTGAGAATATAGATAAACGGTCTGATATTTTCGCCATTGGTATCTTGTTGTATGAGATGTTGAGTGGTCAAAGGATGTATGGCGGTGATACTGCGACCGTGATTCGAAAATGCATGCAGGTCGACTATGTGAAGCTTGAGGATATCAGGCCGGATTTACCCACCGCCATATATGCAATTTTGCAAAAAGCTCTGCATAAGGACAGGGATAAAAGATATCAGTCCTGCGCTGAAATGGGGCAGGATATAGATGACTGTCTTTTCAATATGAGGCGGCGTGTTGACGGCAGAATGCTCAAAGATTACGTGCGACAGGTGTTGAGCGACGAGTATGCTGTGGAAAAGGAAAGGCTGTCCGGCGTGGATGCGCGGATTAGCAGGGCTGATGATAATGAAGAACAGATGGAGAAAACCAGGGTCCAGGCTGCACCCGTCTTATCTCCTCCTACCATGGATAGCTCCCATGGCGAAGAAAAAACCAGGGTGATACAATCCCCTTCCTTTTCAGTGTCCACCCCCATGCGATCTTCAACGTCTAGGGGGTACTGGAAGGGTGCGAGTGGTGTGGTCATTTTTTCTTTGATTTGTTTTGTTATATATTTTTCAGTGTTTGAGCAAGATGAAGAGGTTAATGAACCGCCGGATGTACCAAAGGAATTCAGCCAGCCTGTCACCGTAAAATTACCGACCCCGTCTTCCTCCGTATCCAAGCCGGTACAGGGTTGGCGGAAGGTAAAGAGGATTAAAGTTAAAAGCAAAAAAACGAAATTAGAGCAGGATGTGGACAGATATCTGGCCAAGGCGGAAAAGGCCTTTGCGGCCAACCGCTTGATTCGACCCGGGGATGGCTCTTCTTATAATTATTACAGGAAGGTATTGCAGTTGGACCCCGAAAATGATGCTGCCCGCAGAGGGATAGAGCGTATCGGCAGGAGATATGGAGAGTTAGCGGAGGATGCTCTTGGAAGAAACCAATATTCGGAAGCGGTAGAATTTGTTGAGATGGGTCTGGTTGTGACTCCACGGAACGCAAAGCTGCTCTCCCTGCGCAGAAAGTTAAGCCACAGGGAAGATAATTCGGTGGAAGTGCTTCTTGATCGAGCGCAACAGGCCTTGGCCAGGGATGATCTTATGACCCCTGCGGATGACTGCGCGTATAAATATTATAGAAATGTTTTGGCGATAGACAAGGGTAACAGTCGGGCTTTGGCCGGGATCAGGGCGATTGCGGAAAGATACTTCTCCCTGGCGGAGGCGGCTTATAAAAAAATGAGACTGGCCACCGCCCGCGGCTACGTGGAAAAAGGGCTGGCGCTGTCCCCGCATAATCCAAAACTGCTGGGGTTGAAAAGGGATCTGTCAAAGAGTAAACCGGAGGTGATAATCAAGAGCGTCGAGAAGACCTTTCGGGAAATATTGGCACCTCTGCAGTAACTCCGTGCCCCGTCTGGCAGGGCACGGATTCAACCTGTGGGTAGATTTATCTTTAATTATAGGCTGTTTGTCTAACTTTTCAGCAGTTTGTCCAAAAAGGAAGATTTTTTCGGAGTTTCTTGTTTGGGGGGGTCGACTGTCTTTTCGGCGGGCGCGTTTTTCTCTTTGTTTATCAGGTGTCGATAATCATTGGTGTCCAGAATTCTTGTTTTATCATCGTCAAAATTCGGTTCGGGCCGGCTTTTTCTTCTAAGATCAGATCTGTCAAATATGAGTTCGTGTTTACCTATCATGATCCGATCTTTATGGCGCAGGTTGCGTTGGGTGATCTTCTCCTTATTGACAAAAACACCATTGGTACTATCTAAATCATGAAGTACAAAGGTGGTCGCAACGGACTCAATTTTTGCGTGAACCCCGGATACGGCAAGATTGTCGATAACAATGTCATTGGTTTTTTTTCTGCCTATGGTATAGCTTTGGCCCACGGCAATAGGATAGTCATGAATTTTTTTGTCTTTAAAGAGTAGCGTTATAAGTGGCATATGGGATAGCTCCTGCACATATTGAAATGGAAAAAAAGAAACCTGTCGGTAACAATCAATGTTACTAAAAATTTAAGAAAAGTCAATAAAACCTACTTTTACTCATGGTTACTTGTTACTGTTTGTTATGGATCAGGGCGGCTGTTTTTTCGGGATACGGTCGGGAGGGCATGGCCCGACGTTGCCCGGCGGGCCCGTAAAACCACTGAACATATATCGATATCAGGCGAGTTTTTCGCCCACGGCTTTACCATAATCCTGACATGCTTTTGCGCCTTCATCCGTCTGGACCATCGCTTCGGTGAGTTTGAGCGGACCGAGATCCGTCATCTCCATTTTAAAGACATGGGCCATGGTATCGTAGATCATGGCTCCACTTTCACCGCTATGGGTATGGGAACCGAAAGCACCGCCTATTTTCCCGGTAAGATTTGCCTGTTCCGCTTTAAACAGAAATTGTTTCATACCGCCCGTCATATCTTTATGGTAGGTGGGACAGCCGAAGATGTAGCCGTCGTAACCGATGAGATCAAGTTCATTGGCAATGGCCGAGATTTTTTTTACAACCACTTCAACTGCTGCAAAACGAAGTCCTTCGGCGATATAATTTGCCATGGTTTCGGTCTTTCCGGTTCGGCTGGAATAAGCAATAAGCACTTTTTTCATATGGATACCTCTAAGGTTAAAATGAAGGTTTGTCTTGAGAAAGCTGCCGGAGAATGCTCTTTTGTCTAAACTCTTTGTTGCCGTTTATAAAAATTACGCTTTGAGAAAGCATAGAGTTTACACCTCCGGACAAGCTCCCGGAACTACTTTTTGCCAGGTGGATTATCCTATGGTGTTTTAAAACAGTACGGAAAAATAGGATGCTGCATGCTTGACTGCAAAAGATGATGCGCACGGTTTTCCCGTTTGTCAATTATTGGCGATAATTTTTGTTATTTTCACCGATTTTTGATAAAAATTAGGGGTGTATTTTAAATCGGGCCCCGCCAAAACGGGAAAGTTGTGAAGGGACGCTGCAATATTAAAATTTTAGGTTGCGTCCGGCCGGGAATGTCCCTTTTACCCTGACGCTGTGTTGCCTCAAGTTTTTACCCCCGACGGGGGGACGGGATGTTGATCATGTGATTATGTTAAAATTTGTCGCGCGTTTAGTTTTAGAACAGATGGCCTAGATTGTGAAAATCTCATTTTCGGATAGACGTCGGCTATCGTTTATGTACGGTATGGAGAGGTGTGATGTTAAAGTTACAGGGAAAAATAGGTAGTGGTTTTGGAATTCTGGTCCTGACTTGTCTGGGGTTGACCATAGGAACGTGGCTTGGTGTAAACGCTCTTGAACAGCGGCAGCAGAAACTTGTCGTCCTGGAAAAGGTTAGGAACTTTTACTATATAAAGATTTTGCCGCAAATGTTGGTTGTCGAGAATAAAGTGGCTTATAGCAGCGATGGTGATCAGTTTCATAAACAGTTGACAACCACCCTTGATTATTTTAAAGCGTGGCGGGCGGAGAGCAATATACCTGTGCAACTGGTGGAATCGTCCAGCGCTATCGTTGATATGATAAAAAATTTATTGCAGGAAGGGGCGTTGGATGATGGTCGGCGCAACGTTTTGGCGGACCGGTTCGCAACCGGCCTGGGTGGTTTGACCCGGGGGGTGGAAAAATACCTCACCTCGGTTATTGACGGTATGCGCGCGGATATTGCTGCCATTCAGTTGTGGATCAAGAGGATTGCAGTATTTTTATCGATAGTCGGTACCATGTGCGGCATTGGTATCGCCTGGTTTATTTCGAGGATGATAACCAGGCCGGTGAATCTTACCATTGAAAAGGTAAAGGAGATTGCCACCGGTGATTTGAGTATTACTGTCCCTGTTTTGACAAAAGACGAAATTGGAAGCCTGGCCCAGGCCATGAATACAATGACCGCTCAATTAAACGAGATGTTTGCAACTATACAGAATCATGGCAACCTACTGAAGGTATCCGCCGTGGAGTTGACCGATTTATCCCGTGATATGATGGGGAATTCGCGTAAGGTTGCAAAGGATACGGGGGCGGCGGTGGTGGCGGCGGATGGTTTGAGTCGGAATATGGAGAGTGTGGCTCAGTCCATGGAGGAATCGACCTCCAATGTGGCCTCCGTTGTTACGGCCATAGAAGAAATGACGGCCACCGTCGGTGAAATTTCCCGCGATTCCATCCACGCGCGTTCGATAACGGAATCGGCGGTGAAGGAAGCCTCCCAGGCCTCCGAGTCCATAGAAGCCTTGGGCCTTGCCGCCGATGAAATCAATAAGGTGACGGAGAGTATAACTGAAATAGCGGATCAGACAAACCTCCTTGCCCTCAACGCCACCATTGAGGCGGCACGCGCCGGGGAGGCCGGGAAGGGTTTTGCGGTGGTTGCCGGTGAAATTAAGGCCCTGGCAGCCCAGACTGCAATGGCAACGGGGGAGATAAAAAACCGTATCGACGGAGTACAGGAATCGGCGAGCCAGGTTGCCCAGGTTATGCATTCAATTATAGAGATAATAGGTCAGGTGAGTGATACGGTGTATTCGATAACGGGCTCGGTCCAAGGACAGGCCCAAACGTCCCAGGCCATAGCGGGAAGTATCGGCAAGGCCTCGGTGGGTATGAATGAGGTTAACGATAAGATTTCCCATGCCTCGTCACTTAATGTCGGTATGGCCGAGGATCTTGAGTCGGTGGGTCGGGAGGTTAACGGTCTGTTGGACCAGTGCGAAGAGGTTACCTCGGCTGCGGATAAACAAAAAGAGATAGCTGATTTATTGAACGCCCTTAGTTCAAAATTCACTCTTTCCTAAAATTTACCGCCTTAATTTTGCAATCGACAAGTTCGGGCTTCACCTTATCTGCCGGGGATACGAGATATTGGTAGTTTGACGAAAAAACACTTTAACATATTGATAACAAAGAATATTTAGTGGAATTGTCAATTTCAAGAGTAAGATTTTGCTTTTTGTTGACGGTGCGGGTAATTTTCATTTTTATGAAAAGAGAATGGAGTGATGATGGATGTCGAGGTTGTTGAAGAACTGGAGGAAATAGTTGGTGTCGGCAATGTATTGACCGCAAAGTCAGATACAATCACCCACTCCTATGATGCCACCCAGAAGAGTTATTTGCCCGACGCGGTTATTTACGTCGAGTCGGTTGAAGATGTCAGCCGGATTGTTAAGTTGGCAAATCGGCGGAAGATACCGGTGCTGCCCCGCGGGGCGGGGAGCGGTTTCACCGGTGGCAGTTTACCTGTGCACGGGGGAATCGTTCTGGTGTTGACCCGCATGGACAGGATTATTGATATCGATGTGGATAATCTCATTGCTGAAGTTGAACCGGGCGTGGTTACGGGGGAGTTGCAGAGAAGGGTGGAGAAACTCGGTCTCTTTTATCCCCCGGATCCCGCCTCAAAGGAATTCAGTACCCTGGGCGGTAATGTGGCGGAATGCGCGGGTGGCCCCCGTTGTGTCAAGTACGGAGTGACCAAGGATTACATATTGGGCCTTGAAGTTGTGACCCCCAGCGGGGAAATTATCGTGACCGGGGGGCGGACTTTGAAGAATGTTGTCGGTTATGACCTGACTAAGCTCTTTGTCGGCTCCGAAGGCACTCTTGGTATAATCACACGTATTATCGTTAAACTTATACCAAAACCCAGGGCCAAAAAGACCATGTTGGTTCAGTTTGCAAGCATCGGGGGGGCGGCCGCGGCGGTGTCGGCGATCATCGGTGCGAAAATTATTCCCACCACCCTTGAATTTATGGATAATGCCACCATTAACTGTATTCGCGGTGCCAGCGGTATTCTTTTGCAGGACGATTGTCGGGCACTGTTGATTATTGAGGTGGATGGCGAGCCACGGATCCTTAACGATCAGGCGGATGATATTTTACGTATTATTTCTCCCCTTGGCATCCTCGACACCCGGATTGCAACAACTGAGGCCGAATCGGAAGAGATTTGGCAGGTGCGAAGAATTGTCAGTCCCAGTTTACGAAAAATTAATCCCGATAAATTTAATGAGGATATTGTCGTACCCCGCTCCAAGGTGCCTGATATGATACGTGCGTTGGAAAAAATTTCATCGAAATATGATGTGGATATCGTAAATTTCGGTCATGCGGGCGATGGTAATATCCACGTCAACGTGATGGTCGATCTGCGGGAGGATGGCATGGCAGCAAAAATGGAAAAGGTAATGGATGAGGTCTTTCGCGCCGCCATTGACCTGCGTGGTGCTATCTCGGGGGAACATGGCATAGGGACGGCCAAGGCCAGGTATATGAGTATGGAACTGGATGCAGCCACCATCGAGTCGATGCGGAAAATCAAGAATGCTTTTGATCCCAATAATATCCTGAACCCCGGCAAAATTTTTTCAAATGATGCCGTTACGGCAAAAACAGCGAGACAAACTGGTAATGGCTGAGAATAAATGTTTGTTCGACTTCGAAGATATTATCCAGACTTGTGTTAAGTGTGGTGTCTGTCAGGCCTACTGTCCTACCTATCAGGTTGAGAAGAGAGAAGGCGCGGTGGCACGGGGGAAGATTGCCCTGGCCGCAGCGTTACTGGCCGGCCATACTGATATTGAGGAACGTTTGCAAGAGGATATCAGTATGTGTTTGATGTGCGGTTCTTGCGTTGAAAAATGCCCGAACAAGGTGGTGACCCATGAGATCGTCGGTGCCGTTCGCCGCCTGATTACGGATAACCGGGGTATGGGGACTTTTGGTCGGGCCGTGTCGACGCTTTTAGGTTCAGGAAATTTAATGAAAACCCTCGGTAAAGGGGGCGCATTGTTTTCGCCGTTGCTGTTTAAAAAAATACCGGAAAGCAGCGGGTTGCGATTACGATTTTCTCCGGCCGCAATGAAAAATAGAACGGTACCAAAAATCGCTCTTCGTAATCTTTTTGACCGGATTCCGGAGTGGACGGAGGGCGATTCCGATAAAGGGGTTGTGGGTTTTTTTGCCGGTTGTTCCATCGGCTATATCTATCCTGAGTTTGGGGAGTATATGGTGAAAATCCTCCGCCATATGGGTTTTTCCGTTTACCTGCCAAGATCGCAGAGATGTTGTGGCATTCCCGCGCTTTCTTCCGGTGATGGTGGATTGGTAAGCGAGCTGTCTGAACATAATGTCCGGGTCTTTGCGGAGCGGCATGTGGATTATATTATCACCGCCTGTGCTTCGTGTAATGGCGGTATCGGCGGATATTATCGAACCATGGATGCTGATTGTGGTGAATTCACCGGTAAAGTTATTGATTTCAGCGTGTT
>CAZQOD010000031.1:0-6753 GCA_964594945.1 uncultured Desulfopila sp. | reverse complement strand
AAAACGGTCTGCTTGAACAGTTGGCAAAAATGGATAAACGACGGGAACGGGTGAAGGTGACCTACCACGATCCATGTCATCTGAAGAGCCAGGGGATTACCGAAGAGCCGCGTCAGCTGCTTAGGTCATTGCCCAACGTCGATTTTATTGAAATGGAAAATGCTTCGGCCTGCTGCGGATTGGGCGGCACCTTTTCCGTATATCATTATGATGTGAGTAAGGCGATTGGCGCCAGGAAAATTCCCGGCCTAAAGGAGAGCGGGGCCACCCTCCTTGCCAGCGGCTGTCCCGGTTGTATCATACAGTTGCAGGACAGTATAAACCATGCCGCAATGGATGTGAGGGCAGTGCATATTCTGGAATTACTGGTGGCGGCCTTAATGCCGGGGGAATCGGGGGAATAATGCAACTTAGTTGCGCAGGGTATCAAGGTGGCTGGTTTAACGGTAACCTCTTTTTTTATTAAGAAATTGGCAGCTTTTTCTTGAATCTATCTGGGAAACGGCTACTATGCAAGATAGTTGCATAGTAGCCGTTTTTTTGTGTAACCTTGGCTTTGTAATCCTTGGAGCCTGTCCGAGAATGCATTTTTCAAAAATATTATGTATATAACTGTGTTTATTGCAGAAATGACGGAGAATGGGCTAAGGTTCGCAAGAATGGTAATAACAACTAGGTACTTATACCGGCTTATCGGTTATTTCCGGTTAGGTATAAATTTAGGTTTAATTCTGAGTTCTCGTTACGGGACGCGTTGGTGAGCGGTGTGAAAAAAGGAATTACTCTCTTCTTTTTCTGTCTACATTGTCTGCTTTGGATCTTTCCCCATCGCGCGGCGGCGGGGCCGGTGGTGTTTGTTAGTATAGTCCCGCAAAAATTTTTCGTGGAGCAGATCGGTGGGGGTTATTTTGATGTACGGGTTATGGTGGAGCCGGGGGCAAACCCCGCCACCTACGAGCCTAAACCTTCCCAGATGGCAAAATTAACGTCGGCCAAGCTGTATTTTGCAGTTGGTGTGCCGTTTGAGTCGGCATGGCTTGATAGAATTGCCGCGGTTAACCGGGGAATGCAAATTGTTTATACCGACAGGAAAATTGCTAAGATAATGATGGTGGAAAAACACCAATTACCGCTGCCGTTGGCCCAGCATGTTGTTGGGGGTCGTTATTCTATACCGCTGGATCCTCATATCTGGCTATCCCCCGGCCTTGTGAAGAAACAGGCCGCGGTAATATTGTCGGCTCTGGCGGCAATTGCCCCGCAACGGAGTGCGGAATTCCGGGAAAACCATCGACTTTTCGTGGAAAAGATTACGGCGCTTGACCAACAGTTACGCCTACTTTTTCGGGATAAACAGGGGTTGCAGTTTATGGTTTTTCACCCATCATGGGGATATTTTGCCAGGGAATACGATTTGCGGCAAATCGCGGTTGAAATGGCCGGTAAATCGCCCAAGTTTGCGCAGTTACAAAAATTGATTCATTATGCCAGGGATAAAAACATTCGCATTATATTTGTGCAACCCCAGTTTTCCACTAAAAAGGCGGAGATAATTGCCCGTGAGATTCATGGCCGGGTGGTTACGGCTGATCCCCTTGCCTACGAATGGTTTGCGAATTTACGAAGTGTTGCCGAAAAAATCAGTGGTGCAATACGGTGATTTACCATGAATAAAATTACGCCGATGGTGCATGTCAGGGATCTTTATTTTTATTATAATGATCAGTTGGTACTGGATGATATTAATCTTGTAGTTAATCCCGGTGATTTTGTTTCCGTAATCGGCCCGAATGGGGGCGGGAAGACAACGCTTGTTAAATTAATCGTTGGCCTTTTAACGCCCTGCCGGGGTAGTGTCGGGATCCAGGGCGTCAGCCCCGGAGATAAGGGTACGGTGATCGGCTATGTACCGCAATCTATTCGGCATAATCTTAACTTTCCGGTGAGTGTTCTCGATGTGGTGCTGATGGGCAGATATGATCCGGGTAACCGCAGATTGTTTGGGACTAAGGAGAAAAGAGAGAGTCGTTTGCAGGGGTTGGCTGTCTTGGAAAAACTTGGGATGATTGCCCACGCGGATAAGAGGATAACGGATCTTTCCGGGGGGCAGCGCCAACGTGTTCTTATCGCCAGGGCCCTGGTTACGGATCCGGAGCTACTGGTCCTCGACGAGCCCACGGCAAGCCTCGACACCGGCGCCCAGACCGAATTATTTACCCTACTCCAGGAACTAAACGATAAACTGACCATAATTGTGGTCAGCCATGATCTGTTGATTGTATCGTCCTACGTTAAATCAATTGCCTGTGTAAATAAACGGTTGCATTATCACCCCGTGGTGGGTTCCACCAATGAGCTTATGAACGCCTATTACGCGTGTGCGGTTGAGGATGAATGTCCGGTGGACAGGGTGATAGAAGAGAGCCGGAGTCAAAGTTTAGTGGAGGCGGTGGATAATGATTGAGGCCCTGCAGTTGGAATTTATGCGTAATGCCGTAGCAGCAGGTTTTCTCACCAGTATTATCTGTGGTGTAATTGGTACCCTGGTTGTTGTCAACAGATTATCGTTTTTGGCCGGCGGTATTGCCCATAGCGCCTACGGCGGGGTGGGGCTGGCATTTTTTCTCGGCTGGCCCTATATGGTGGGGGCGCTGGGTTTTTCCTTTATCTCCGCGATGATCATGGCCGCCGTTTCGCTGAAGGCCAAGCATCGTTCCGATACCATAATTGGTGTGATGTGGGCATTGGGTATGGCCATCGGCATCCTTCTGCTCGATATAACACCCGGTTATCATGTCGATTTAATGAGTTATCTCTTTGGCTCCATTCTCACCGTTCCCCGCCTGGATCTTATTATCATGTCGGTTGTCGGTATGGTCATTGTGCTCTTGATATGTTATTTTTTCCACGATCTTTTGGCAATGTCATACGACGAGGAGTTTGCGCAGATAAGGGGTATCCCGGTAAAAAAACTATATTTTATGCTTATCGGTATCATAGCCGTAACCGTTGTCATGGTCGTTCAGGTGGTGGGTTTGATACTGGTTATTGCTCTGCTGACAATACCACCCTCCATTGCCGAAAAATATACCAAGTCACTCGCCGCCATGATGATTGTCTCCTCTCTGATCGGCATGGGTCTTACCACGGCGGGGTTGTGGTTGTCCTATACCTTTGACCTTACATCTGGGGCGGCAATTATTTTTTTATCCGGTTGTGTTTTTTTTCTGTCCCTGCTCTGGGACGGAGTTGTGGGATGGGGCGGCCATGTGTGAAAACTGTGATTACTCCAAACTGTTGAAGGACGCCGGGATCGGTGCCACGGTCAATCGAATTTCCGTATTGGAAACCATCGGCAATAATAATTTCCCCCTGACGGCAATTGATATTTTTGATGTTGTCGGGAGGAGACTTTCCATCAATCGGGTTACGGTATACCGAATCCTTGATCTGCTGGTGGAAAAGAATGTTTTGGAGCGATTGAGCGGTGGCGGCAGGGCTAGTTACTACGGTATGGCCCCCAATGACAACCATGTCCCCCATCCCCACTTTTATTGTACCAGGTGTGAGCGGATGGATTGTTTGACATCTGAATCAATTGTTATTAATATCGATCAATTACATAGGACATTCCCCGGCCTGATAAGAAATGTCGCAGTCAGGGTTGATGGCATTTGCAAAGAGTGTTTAAAGGGGAAAAAAGAATAATGTGATGAAAAAAAAATATCTCTTTTTGTTTGCGGCTGTAACGTTTGTTATCGCTCTGTGCCTGCTCTGGGGTAGTGTGAGTAGTCTTAACAATCAGATTGTGTCACGGTTCGAGGGAAGACGTTGGGAACTGCCGGCCAGGATCTACGGTCGGTCGCTGGATCTGTATGTGGGACGGGATCTGCAAATAGACCAGTTGCAACGGGAACTTGATCTGCTCAGTTACAGGCAGGTGCGGTTAAAAAATCCGGAAAACCCCGGTGAATATTTTAGAAAGAATCACGGGATTACCATCCATAGCCGTAATTTTTCCTTTGCCGACGGTGAGCAGTTGTCCGCGTTGATTACCTGTCAATTTGCGGGGGGCAGCATTGTCTCCCTGACAGATAAACAGAGTGGAGGGCCCCGATCCCTTTTCCGCCTGGAACCACTGCATATTGCCTCGATTTATCCAGGTGACAATGAAGATCGTTTGCTCGTTCGCATCAAGGATACGCCCCGCTTGCTGGTTCAAGTATTGCTGCTCACTGAAGATAGAAAATTTTATCACCATATCGGTGTTCGGCCCTTCGCCATTTGCCGGGCTCTGCTTGCCAACCTGAAGGCCGGTAAAACCGTGCAGGGTGGCAGTACACTGACCCAGCAATTGGTGAAAAATTTATTTCTTACCAATAAGAAGAGTTTGAGCAGGAAGATAAATGGCGCCGTAATGGCCCTGCTCCTCGAATATCATTATGAGAAAAATGAAATCCTCGAAACATATCTCAACGAGATTTATTTAGGTCAGGACGGGAAACGGGCGATTCACGGTTTTGCCATGGCCAGTAAATTTTATTTTGGCCGTAATATAGATGAGCTTTCCCCGGATCAGACGGCCCTGCTGGTAGGACTTGCCAAAGGGGCTTCTTTTTATGATCCCAGAAAGCATCCAGCGCGGGCTCGGGCCAGACGTAACCATATTTTGGAGAACATGGGCGCAACCGGCATGTTGTCCCCAGAGGTTGCTCGGCAGTTGCAGGAAAAACCACTGGGGGTACTGGAACATAAACCCTCCGGAATTACCCGCTACCCTGCCTTTGTTAAACTTGTGCGCAGGCAACTTAAACGTGATTACAAGGATGAGGATCTGCGTAACGAGGGGTTGTCCATCTTCACTACTTTTGATCCCTTTGTGCAGGCCGAGGCAGAGAAGAGTCTGCGCGGGGTATTGGCCGATATAGAACGTGAACGACATATAGACAAGGAGACCCTGCAGGGGGCCTTGGTGATATGTTCTTCCGAACAGGGGGAAGTACTGGCTGTGGTTGGTGATAGATTCGCCCATCAGGACGGATTTAATCGGGTGCTCGATATGAAACGACCGGCCGGTTCAATTATTAAACCTGCGGTATATCTGAATGCCCTGGCCAGACCGGAGCAATATAATCTCTTAACGCTTCTGGACGACTCCCCGCTACTGCTTGAAAATAATAATGGAGAGACGTGGCAACCACAAAATTATGATAAACAATCCCACGGTGATATCCCCCTTATTCAGGCGTTGGTACATTCCTATAATGTCGCCACCGTTCGTCTGGGCATGGAACTTGGCCTGGATAACGTGATTGAGACGTTACACCGTTTGGGGATCAGCAGGGGGATATCACCATATCCGTCCCTGTTGCTCGGGGCGGTGGATCTGTCCCCCGTTGAAATTTTGCAGATGTACCAAACCATTGCCGCAGGCGGGTACAAGACGCCGTTGCGGGCCATCCTTGCTGTGACCGATCGCCAGAATAAACTCCTTCAGCAATATCCGCTGACGGTGGATCAGGCCGCCTCACCCTCGGCGATTTTTTGTCTGAGTGCTGCCCTGCAGGAGGTGAGTCGCAGCGGTACCGCCGCCTCTCTTCAGCAACTACTGCCGGCCGGACTGGTTGTGGCCGGGAAAACCGGCACCACCAATAACCTGCGGGATTCGTGGTTTGCCGGATTCAGCGGCTCCCACGTGGCCGTGGCCTGGGTTGGCCGTGATGATAACGGTCCCACCGGTCTTACCGGCTCCAGCGGTGCATTGCGGGTCTGGGCGGATTTTATGTCAGCTATTTCCACCAAGAGCCTTGATTTAAAACCACCTGAAGATATTGATTTTTATTTTGCTGATAGTGTGGAGGGATCTATTCTTGCCGATAATTGTCAACAGGGGCAACTGTTGCCCTTTGTTCGTGATGGTGTGCTTCCCCCCGTGAGCAGTTGCGGGATTTCCGCATTTTTGCCGAGCGAAAATACAAATCGTCATCTTAACCAAAAGGTGAAACGGACAATCAAAACATTTATGAGGATATTCCAATGAAACGACATATTTTTTTCTATCTGGGCCTGTTGTCCCTCCTCCTTCTCCCCGCCTGTAGAACAGTTCACTATAATATGCCGGCACCATACTTCCGGGATGTACCCGCCGATCAGGCGGAATATGGGGAAAGCTACGGACAACCTCCGGCTGCCGCTCCTGCGGGTGCAGCCGTTTACGACCTCAGTCGTCGTGCCGACCGGCAGATGCAGGAGGGGCTGCTAAAGGCCGCGGCCCAGACCCTGGAACGGGGTCTGCGCATTGCCCCCAAAAATGGTCTGCTCTGGTCACAGCTTGCCGATGTGAGGCTGCGGCAGGGACGTTTTAATCAGGCCCTGCAGCTTGCCAAAAAATCAAACAGCCTGGCGGGGAACAGCTCTTCGTTAATTCAGAGAAACTGGGATATTATTGATGAAATAGAAAGGAACCAGTAACCAGCATGGCTGGGCCAAATTATCAGGCCACAGCCAAAACGAACAATGAAAGCGACTCAAGAGTGAAACCACTTTCATATAAAACTGAAAATCTGGTTAGTGTGCGGGCGAATGGGTTCGCCGGTGCTATGATATCTGCCCGCCACTATATCCCTCGCTTGAAAACATCTCCTCCTTGTCAAAGATAAATTCCCAACCCGGTTCCATGTATGATCACTGTTCCATTGTATTCTAACGCAGACAAGCTGCAAGTAAGTGCCTTGTTTCTGTTATGAACCCGTT
>CAZQOD010000030.1:0-27205 GCA_964594945.1 uncultured Desulfopila sp. | reverse complement strand
AACTAGTGTCTGTCCATAAATGGCCATTTTCCCCTAACTCTTCGTTGCTTTCAAAGTTTAATCCTCCGATAAAGCGAGGTACGAGACATCGAGATATCGCATATATGCCTGTGGTTAAATTTATCAAGCGCCTCGATTTAGTGCAAAATTGCTCATCCATGGACAGACACTAACTGTATAGGAATAAGAGCTCTTTTTTGTGGTTTGGTTGGAGGTGGTAATGGATAACCTGGAACAGATTATTGAATATATCAGCAATGAGGCTGATCTGGTATCCAGCAGCGCAACTCCCCTTTACCGCAGGATAATGCGCGCCCTGACCAGGGCAATTCGTCAAGGTGTTATTGATAACGGAGAGGCCCTGCCGTCTGAAAGGGACTTGGCGACAGCATTGGGTGTTTCAAGGGTTACCGTAAGAAATGCCCTGGCCCTGCTGGTAAAAGACGGACTGCTGGTGCAAAGGCCCGGTGCCGGAACTTACGTCTCTTTCAGGTTTGAACAACCCCTTTCTAAACTCACCGGTTTTACGGAAGATATGTTGTCACGGGGCAAGAAACCCACGGTTAAATGGCTGGATCGTTCAAGCGGAATTGCCAGCCCGGAAGAGGCCCTGGCCCTGCGCTTGTCTCCGGGGGCTCATGTCTCTCGCCTGTATCGTATTCGTTTTGCCGATGGTGTTCCACTCTGTCTTGAACGTGCAGTTTTACCAAGAAAAATTTTACCAAACCCAGGGACACTTGAATTTTCTCTCTATGTTGAACTTGAGAAAAGGGGGCTTCGTCCTGTTCGTGCCCTGCAGAAGTTGAGGGCCCAACTTGTTGAGGGGGAATCCGCACAATTACTTCAGGTCAGATCCGGCTCGGCCTGCCTGTATATTGAGCGGTGCAGTTTTGCGGAGGATGGCCGGGAAATTGAATTTGTGCGCTCTATTTATAGGGGCGATTCATATGATTTTATTGCTGAACTACATTTATAAATACTTCTCAACTATTTGTTTATGTTGAAATATTTTATATATCAGCGTCGTTGATGCCCCATGCATTTAATAAATTTAACAGTTGTCAAATTAAGGCAAAATATGTCAGTGGAGTGACTGATGATACAAACACATATGGAACGGGAATCGTTGCAGTCTCCTGGTGTTGTGGCTAAACAATTATTGGAAAACAAGAATATTATAAATGATCTGGGGCGTAGGTTTATTAATAATCGACCAGCCTTTGTTGTTACCTGTGCCAGGGGTAGTTCCGATCATGCCGCAGCGTATGCCAAATATCTATTTGAGATTAACCTGGGTATCCCGGTATTGTCCCTGGGGCCATCCATTGGTTCTGTTTATTGCAGGAAAATGTCTCTGCACAACAGCCTTTTTCTTGTTGTTTCTCAATCCGGTCAAAGCCCCGATCTTGTGGCCTGTTCCCGCTGGGCCAAGGAAAACGGTGCTTTTGTCGTAGCCCTGGTAAATGAAAATAATACGCCGCTGCACGATATAGCAGACCAGATTATTCCAATCCATGCCGGAAGAGAGCAAAGTGTTGCGGCAACGAAATCTTATATCGGCTCCCTGGCGGCAATGGCTCAGCTTGTCGCGGTTCTCAGCGGAGATCAGGAATTTGCGGAAATGATAACAAAGCTGCCCGAAGATCTTGAAAAAAATTGTTGTTCAGACTGGAGCAGAGCCGTCACCTCCCTTGCTGATGCTAATGATTTGCTGGTGGTAGGAAGGGGTGTGGCCCACGGGATTACCCTGGAGGCTGCCCTGAAATTTAAAGAGACTTCTGCCATTCATGCCGAGGGTTTTTCCAGTGCCGAGTTGATGCATGGTCCCATGGCCTTGATATGTCGTGATTATCCGGTGCTGGTGTTTTCTCAGGATGACGAAACATCGGCAGGTACCAGACAGCTTGTGCAGACACTTCGCGATAAGGGAGCCAGGGCTTTTATTGTGCAGCAGGAAAAAAACGAAATCGATGAGTTGGTTGTGGTGGGAGAAACTCATTCCCATCTCGCCCCGATTATGATGATCCAGCGTTTTTATCTTCTGGTTAACGAAATTGCGATTCTTCGAGGTTATGATCCCGATCATCCCCGGCATCTGCAGAAGGTTACGGAGACAAAGTAATGATTCATGGTTATGGAAACGGCAAAATTTTTGATGGGGAACGTTTTTGGGATGAAAGCGTTCTTCTCTGTGAAAACGGAAAGATTTTGGCCCGTGTAAGTAGGGATCAATGTGGAGAAAATATCCCCTGTTTTGATCTTAAAGGCGGTATTTTGGCGCCGGGATTCGTTGATATTCAGGTGAATGGTGGTGGCGGGGTTATGTTTAATGAAGCCGTGACCGAGGATGATCTTGAAACGATGGTGGCGGCCCATCGGCGCTTTGGTACCACTTCGTTGTTACCGACGCTTATCAGTGACAGCCTGGAGACCATGCAAAAGGCTGCGCGACTTATCCAACGGGCGCGTCAAAAAAAAATCCCGGCTGTTCGCGGGATTCATTTTGAAGGGCCCTATATAAACGTGCATCGTAAAGGCGTCCATAGGTCTGAAATGATTCGTGCCATGGATGAGGAAATTGTTGATCTTTTAATTTCTCAGGATCTTGGCGTTTCTGTACTTACCGTTGCCCCTGAAAAAGTACCGGGAAGGGTTATTAAAAAGCTGGTTGATGCCGGGGTCCGTGTCTGCGCGGGGCATAGCGATGCAAGTTTTGCTGAAATGGAACATGCTTTTGCACACGGAGTTAAGGGTATAACCCATCTTTTCAATGCCATGTCTCCTTTTCAAGGAAGAGAACCGGGGGTGGTGGGTGCGGCCCTTGCCGATCCGGATTGCTGGTGTGGTATTATTTTGGACGGCTTTCATGTTCATCCCGCCTCCATACGGGTGGTAACGGCCGCCAAGCAAAGGGGAAAAGTTATCCTGGTAACCGATGCAATGGCAACGGTTGGCGCCAAAATAAAAGAATTCTGGCTGAATGGAGAGTTGATTAAGGCTGCAGACGGTAAATGTGCTACTGCAGCCGGTGTCTTGGCCGGGTCCGATTTGGATATGGCGGCTGCGGTGCGAAATTGTTTAAGCATGTTGGATTTTAATCTTGAAGAGGCGCTGCGGATGGCATCTCTCTATCCGGCCGAATTCATAGGTTTGGCTGGTAAAATTGGCCGTCTGCAACCGGGCTATGATGAAGATCTTGTTCTATTAAATAAACAACTGCGGGTGGAGAAGACCTGGATCGGGGGGAAAGAATGAGTAATAAAGTTCGTATGCTGGTTGTTGGTCTGGGCCAGATGGGTAAATCCCATTGCCTCGCCTACCACGGGAACCCGGAATTTGAGATTGTCGGTCTCTGTTCCAGGTCGATCATGGATCAAACCGACCTGCCCGCCGAGTTTTCCGGGTATCAACGTTACAGTGATTTTGATCAGGCCCTGCGGGAATGTCGACCCGATGGGGTTTGCATATGCACCTGGCCGGATACCCACTATATTTACGCCAAAAAGGCCTTAATGGCCGGTGCCCATGTTTTTCTGGAAAAACCCATAGCGGAGACGGTGGCACAAGCCGAGGAGGTGGTTAAACTTGCCAAAGAGGCCGGTTTGAGACTGGTAGTGGGTTATATTCTGCGTCACCATCCTTCTTGGATTCAGTTTGTGGAACTTGCGAGAACCTTGGGTAAGCCGCTGGTTATGCGTATGAACCTTAATCAGCAGAGCAGTGGTAACAGTTGGCGTATTCATAAAAAATTAATGGAGAGTGTGTCGCCAATTGTTGACTGTGGCGTTCATTACCTGGATATAATGTGTCAGATGAGTGGGGCCGGGCCGGTCAGGGTCCATGCTGTTGGTGTAAGGTTAAGTGAAGAAATTGCCGATGATATGTATAACTACGGCCATCTGCATGTTGTTTTTGATGACGGTTCCGTCGGTTGGTATGAGGCGGGGTGGGGGCCCATGGTAAGTGAGACATCGTTTTTTATTAAAGATGTATTCGGACCCAGGGGTTCGGTTAGCATTACGGGCAGCGTTGGCAGTGAATCCGACAACGTTGATTCCCATACTGTGGTAAACCGCCTCCATCGCCATTTTGCGGAGACCGATGAATCGGGGGAGTTTATTCGTAAGGATATTATCATTAACAGTGAGGATGAGCCGGACCATCTGCAGTTATGTGCAAGAGAGCAGGCATATTTTTTGACATCCATACGGGAAAATCTTGATCTGAGCAATCATTGGCGAGACGGGATCAATTCCCTGCGGGTGGTGTTGGCGGCAGATGAGTCGATTCGACAGGGACGGGTTGTTGATCTTACTTGATGTGCTTAAAACCGAAATTAATTACCGGGGAGTGGGATAAGTGCTGAAGGGTTTAGGATAAGGGTCGTTTTTTCACCAATATTGGGGGGGGTGGGATCTAAGGGGAGGTCAAAGATCAGCTCCTGTTCCTCTATTCTAAGTTTAATTTTATAGGTGGCGCCTTGGAACTGCCGTTTTGTTATTATTCCCTGAAGTTGTGGCCTGTCGGTTAGCGTTGGGGGGCCAGGGTGGTGAAGAGTTGCCGCATCGGGGCGGATGAGGAGTGTGATTTCTGAGGTTGGTGTCGGCGTGGTCATGTTTTGCAGGTGAAGCTGAAAAGATGATCCATGGAATGTTGAGTTTTTATGCAGAGATCCTCGGATAATATTTTGAAAACCTAGGAATCGGGCCACGATGGTATTTATGGGCTGCCGATATATCTTTTCCGGGGTTGCAAACTGCTGCAGGATACCATTATCTAAAACGGCAATTTTATCGGCCACAGTGAATGCTTCCGACTGGTCGTGGGTGACAAAAATTGATGTTACCGCCAGGGATTTGAGAATGGCACGAATTTCGGAGGCAAGCCTGTCCCTTAGTCTTTTATCCAGTGATCCAAGGGGTTCGTCGAGAAGGAGCAGTTGCGGGCCGGGGGCCAGGCTGCGTGCCAGGGCCACCCGTTGTTTTTCTCCGCCGGAAAGATCGTCAATTTTTCTTTCAGCCAGATTGGTCAGACCCACCAGATCCAGTGTCTGTCGGACGCGTTGCCTGATTTTGTCTGTTGCCTGATATTGCATTTCGAGTCCGAAGGCAATATTTTCCGATACGTTTTTATGGGGGAAAAGTGCGTATTCCTGGAACATCATACCAAAGTTGCGCCTGTGGGGTGGGATTTGTCCGATTTCCCTGTCGTTGAAAATTATCTGTCCTTTTTCATATTCTTCAAGCCCTGCAATTAAACGGAGAAGCGTAGTTTTACCCGCTCCGGACGGGCCGAGAAGACAGAGGATTTCCCCCTTTTTTAAGGTGAAATTGATATCCTGCAGAAGGGGAAGTCCCCCGTAATAATTGTAAAGTCCTGTTACTGCAAGAATCGATTTATTATTGTTGGTCATGGCTGTATGTAAATAGATATTTTGTTACCCCGTTTCCGAAAAATCCATCCTACCGATTAGTAAAAAAGCAAGACTTGTCACCAACATAAGAATACTACTCATGGCCATTGCTTGTCCGTAATTTAATTCGCCCGGCTGACTTAAAAAACGAAAAATGGCCACGGGCATGGTGGCGGTATGGGGTCTGGTGACAAAGGTTGAAGCGCCAAATTCTCCCATGCTGATGGCAAAGGCAAAGATACCACCTACTATAACAGACTTTTTTATCATGGGAAGATCCACATAATACCAGACCCGAAATGGCGAGGCGCCCAGCATGGTGGCTGCTTCACCGAGATTGGATGGGATTTGTTTAAGACCGGGCAGTATGCAGCGTATAACAAAGGGGAAGGCCACCAGAGAGTGGGCTATGGGGATGAGGGCCAGGGAATTCCGGAGGTTGAGGGGTGGGGTGTTGAGGGTGATAATATATCCGAAACCCAGGGTAACGGCGGATGTGGCAAGGGGCAGCATAATCAGAGCGTCCCATAACGATTTGTTCCTGTGATTATCGGCGGCCAGGTAGGTGGCGGCCAGGATGCCGAGAGTAACGGAGAGCAGCATTGTCGTCAAACCAAAAGCGACGCTGTTGCGGATGGCGATAATGGGTGGTACCGAGAAGACTGAGTCTAGTTGTGGGGTAAACAGGGCGTAATAATAGCTGAGTGTCGGGCCGTCGCTGCTGCTTAAAGATTTAATGAAGAGGGCTAAAAGGGGGGTGATTAACAGGATGGTCATAAATAAGATATTGATAAAAATTGCCGCCTGTTGCCAACTGTTTTTTGCTCTAATTGCTGTATGGTCGGCGGAGTCACCGAAAAAAGGAATTTTGGATTTTTCCGTAAGTCGGGCATGGAGCCACATGAGGAAGAAATTGATAATAATTTGGATGAGAGAAAGTATGGCGGCCATCGGCAGGTTGAAAAACTGTACCGCCTGGCGATATATTTCGACTTCGATTGTCGCATGTCCGGGGCCGCCAAGAATCAATATTACGCCGAAACTGGTAAAGCAGAAAATAAAAACAAGAATGGCAGCCGAACCAATCGCCGGCATTAGAAGGGGCAGGGTGATTTTAAAAAACGTTTTTGATGGTGATGCACCGAGCATAGTCGCCGCTGCCCGGATATTGGGGTTTATACCGGCCCAGAAATTGCCGACTATTCTCAGTACCAGGGTGTAATTGTAAAATATATGGGCCAGGAGAAAAAAACAGATGGTCTGATTAATTTGTATGGGTTGTGTGTCTAGATTGAAAATATTGATAAGCCAGCTGTTCAGCAAACCGTTGTGCCCGAGCAGGGCTCGAAAAGCGGCGGCGGTTACCACGGTGGGCAGGACGAAGGGTATGGTCATTAAGGCCTGCAATATTTTTTTGCCGATAAAATTATATCGGGCAAAAATATAGGATCCCGGCAGGGCAAATAACAGAGTCAAGATCGTCGATAAAAGGGCCTGCCAGGTTGTAAACCAGATGATCCGACCGTAAATCCCGGAAGAAAATAATTGCCGGAGTTTGTCTGGATTCCACGCGCCGGAGGGGAAAAAACTTACCAGAAAAATTTTTATAAGCGGGTAAAAATAGAAAAGGGCAAGAAAAATTAACGGTATGACGAGTAAGAGTCGTCTGTTTTGTTGTTTGTTTTTCATGAGCTGCTCATTTTAGCGCCTTACTCCATAAAACCTGTAAAGAAAAACAAGAAAATAAAGGTAATGTTCGACTTAACGGGTTCATAACAGAAACAAGGCATTTAATTGCAGCTTGTCTGTGTTAGAGTGTAAACTGCCACTAAGCCCGGCGCAATTTACTGCAACGGGAGGGGATAAAAGAAAAGATTTGCGCTGCCGTCCGGGCTTTTTAAGTGGTTTCATCGTGTTGTTGGTTGATATCAGCGTATAACCGTGTCCGTCCAGGCTTTAATCCATTTGTCGCGGTTTTTTTCTATTGCTTCCGGCCTGATCGCAACCGGTCTGGTGGCGATAACGGCGTGTTTTACGAAAAGATTCGGCAATTTGGCATTCGAGTTGGCTGGAAAGACGAACATTTGCAGGGGGATATCCTCCTGAAAATTTGTATCCAGCATAAAGTCGATAAATTTTCGAGCAAGGGCCTCTTTTTTTGTGCCCTTTAGAATACCGACGAATTCGATTTGCCGGAAAGCCGTGTTGTCGGTTACGACGGCCGCCGTGGGCGGTTCATCAAGAGCGATTTTTGAGTAGTATATCGTGGCGGGTGGACTGGAAGCATAGCTGACCACAATGGGTCTGTCGCCTCTGGAGGCGGCGGTGAAGTGGCCGAAATATGCATCTTCCCAGCCGTTGGCTACGAGAACATCGTTTTTGCGCATGTTTCTCCAGAAATCCAGATACCCGTCTTCACCGAATCGGCCGATTGAAGTGAGTAGAAACGCCATACCTGGAGAAGATACGGCCGGATTTTCAACCACGGTGAGCCCTTTGAACTCCGGTTTGATAAGATCCGTGAGATCCGTCGGCGGGTTAATGCCATGGTCGTGGAACCATTTTTTATCATAGTTAAGACAGACATCTCCATAATCGACGGGGAGAAGACGGTTTGTTTTGTCCAGTTTCATCCCCTCCGGAATATATTTGAGGAGTGGCGAGTTATAGGCCGTGAAAATATTGGCTTCAACAGCCCTCGATAAAAAGGTGTTGTCGACGCCATAAAAAATGTCTGCCAGGGGGTTGTTCTTTGATAAGATTGCTTGGACAAGTGCGGCTCCTGCGTCGCCCGACTTAAGAAAACGCAGGGTGACGCCGTTATCTTTTTCAAAGCGGGCGGTCACCTTTTCCCCGATATTGAAACTGTCGTGGGTCATGATGGTGAGGGTCTCTTTGCCCTGTACCATCCCCGCCGGGGTCGTGGTAAAAAAGAGGACGATGGCGAATGTCCATAAACGTGTTGACTGCATAATCACCTCCATAATAGTTGAGAGATAAGACGTGCGCGGGGATGTGAAAAAATAAAAAAGCCGCCTCCAGGTTGAAGACGGCTGTGTTATCACAAGGATTCCTCCGCCGGCATTATCCGGATCAGGTTAAACGGTCGGGTTACTGACACAAACCCCTCTCAGCACGGTTGAACCGAGCTCCCGCATGTATATGTCGCGTATCCATACTTGGTCGCGTTCGGTATGATCATAGATGATCCTGGGCTGTTTTGCAACGTTCTACCTATTTTTTTCAAGTAGTACCACAGTTTCCAGGTGGTGGGTTTGGGGAAACATATCGATCGGCTGTATCTTTCTGATGGAAAAGCCATGGTGTGATAAATCCGCTAAATCGCGGCAGAGCGTGGCCGGGTCGCAGGAGATATAGATGAGTTTTTTTCGCGTTAACCTGGCAATATCTGCGGCAAGGCCGGGTATTCCCCGGCGGGGCGGGTCGATAACGGTGGTGTCAAATTGTTCTACTCCGTCGGCAAGGTCCTGACATGCTCTATGGACGGGTGACTTTTTAAAAATTATATTTTCAAGGCCGTTGACCAGGCCGTTTCTTTTGGCACTGCGGATGGCTGCTCCCTGTCCCTCTATGCCGAGAACCCTGGCGGCGTCGTGGGCCAGGGGGATTGAGAAATTACCCATACCGCAGTAAAGATCAAGAATCGACTCCTCTTCAGTATGACCGCTCCAGTCCAGTACCTGCTCAATGAGTCTTAGGTTTTGTGACAGATTTACCTGGCAGAAACCGCCCACTTCCCAACTGAGATATAGGGGGCTGCGGATGTTTTTTATTTCCGGGTAGTTGATTGCAAGTGATGGTCTTCCTGTCCTGTTTGTCTGCGGGTTCAGGGGATCTGTCATCTGGAAATTTTGTCCGGAAAAAAATATTTTCTCAATGGTGGTTATATCTCGACAAAGTGTTCTTGCCGTCGTCTCATCAGTTGGGCGGGGTTTGCGTGACAGTTGAAAAATGCAGATAGTTTTTCCCGTTAAAGGGTTGAGTTGCAGTTCGAGTTCGCTGCAAATAGTCAGTAAGTTACGTGCTTGAGCATGGTCAATTAAAGCGGTAAGGCTTTTGTTTATCACAGGTGCTGCCAGTAGGCACGAACGAATAGTTATAATTTCGTGGGATTGGTGGCGATAAAAACCAACTTTCCCTCCATTTGTTACCTGGAGACGAATACGTTGCCGGTAGCCGAACTGCGCCGCTGATGCGATGGGGGGCAGTACCAGGCGGCGGCCGGTTTTGACATTGGCATCGGACCAGCGACCCATCAGCTCGGTGAGAATACTTTTTTTAATATCAAGTTGGTGAGGATAATCGCAATGTTGCAGGTCGCAACCGCCGCATCTGCGGTAATATTCGCATGGTGTGCTTCTTCTTGCGTTATGTGGTAAAATGACTTCTTGTACTTCGCCGTAGAGACAGTCCTTCTTTTTTTTATTTATAATGACTGTGACGGTTTCTCCGGGGAGTGCGTGCCTGATAAGCGCCACTTGTCCATTTTCGAGTCGGCTAAAGCCGTAGCCGCCGTTGATTATTTTTGTGATGGAGACTGTTTGTAATTCCATTTTCACCTAGATCTTGCGGTCGGCGGGTTTGCCGGTTGTCGGTGATTTATGTTCTGTTGCCATGCTAGACATACGACATTTTGATTATTTTTCCTATACTGAATTGAGGTAATATCTCTTCCTTGTCTCGTTTAATTTTTTCCCTTTTGTTATTATTTACCCTTTTTTTACCAGTGCATGCCGATTCTGCGGTGAAGGTGGATGTCTCTGTTCGCGGGGTGGAGGGGCGACTGTATGATAATATCTTTGCCGGTCTTAAACTATATTTACAAAAAGATAATCCCCGCCTGTCGTCAACGGGGGTAAAACGGCTGCATCGTCAGGCAAAGAATGATATTTGTTCTGCCCTGGCCCCTTTCGGCTATTATAATCCTGTAATTGCGGGGAGCCTGGAAGAAAAAAAAGATGGCTGGCATGCGATTTATGATGTTGATTCCGGCCCGGCCGTGCTTGTAAAAAATCTTTCTGTGGTGGCGAAGGGCGCGGGATGTGGAAATAAGAATATCATAGCCTCGTTAGCAGAATTTCCACTTAAGGAGGGGGCGATACTTGATCAGGTAGTATATGAACAGGGCAAGAAAAAATTGATCCATGTTGCCATCGGAGAGGGTTTCCTCGATGCCAAATTCAGCAAAAGAACCCTTTTGATAAATAGGGAAGAAAACAGGGCCGATATACAACTTGTTCTCAATACCGGACACCAGTACCTCTTCGGAGAGACTATCTGCAGCCGACCCATATTGCAAAGAGAGTTGCTGGATAAATATTTACCCTATCGAAAAGAGGATCCTTACCGACCTGCCAAGCTTTTTGAATTGCAGTCAATTCTTTATAAAACAGATTATTTTAGCCGTGTTATGGTCAAGGGTCTGAGCGAAGAGGCTGAAAACCTGGCTATCCCCGTCGAGTTACGGCTGACTGCGCCTGAACATCTTAATAAATACACCCTCGGTGTCGGTTACGCCACGGATACGGGAGTGAAGGGGAAGGTCGATTGGTCAAACCGATTATTTAACAGTAAAGGCCATAAAATTGGCGCTTCTTTTCAGTTGTCCGAGTTGGAAAATGTGGTTTCCCTCCACTATACGATTCCAAGAAATAATCCCCGTTATGATACCTTTACCCATACACTCGCCTACCAGGACAAGAAATGGGAGGACACTACAACTAAATTATTTTCGGCCGGGGTCAGTCGTATATACAAGGGACCACGGTTTAATTACAGTATAGGTATGGCTCTACGTGACGAAAAATACGATGTGGGTAATACCAGTGGTGAGTCGACTCTGTTGATTCCATCGATAAACTACGGTCTGGTCTTTGCCGATGATCTTAAAAAGACACAGAATGGATTGAAGGCAACGCTGGGTCTTTTAGGAGGCGTAAAGGGTGTTGTTTCCGACGCAAGTTTTCTGCAAATGAGTGTTGGCGGGAAAGTGATTATTACTCCCCTCGATGGTTGGCGGCTCATCGGTCGGGGAACCATTGGCGCAATTTTGGTCGATTCCATTGATGAATTACCACCGTCCCTGCGTTTCTACACGGGCGGTGACAGTACCATTCGCGGCTATAAATATAAATCGATCGGCACAAAAGATTCTTCGGGAACGGTGATTGGCGGCAGGTACCTGGTGGTGGGCAGCGCGGAGGTGGAACGGCGCATTAGCGAACAGTGGAGTGTGGCCGCCTTTTGGGATGTGGGAAGCGCAACAGATGATCTCTCTCTTGATTTTTATCAGGGGGCGGGACTTGGTCTGCGTTTCCGTTTGCCCTTTGGCCAGATCAGGTTGGATTTCGGTTCGGCCATCTCCGAAGACAGCAGCCCCATTCGTATCCATCTAACCGTGGGGGGAGACCTTTGAAAAACAAGGTGTTAAAGCGGTTGGTTGCCTTTATTGTGGTTTGTTTACTTGCGGCTTGTGTCGTGTTGACCTGGCTGTTGACTATGGAATCCGGCCTGCGCACTATCCGGCGAAGTGTCAACCTTTTGGGCGGAGATGTGGTCCATATAGGTGGGGTGAGCGGAAGCTTTGCCTCTGCCTGGTCATTTGATCGCTGTTCCCTTCACTTACCGGGTGTCGATATTGCGGTGGACAGGTTGGAGTGTGACTGGTCCTTTTCCAGCCTTTTCGCGGGGCAAATTGATATTTCCAAGCTGACGTTGAAACGGGTTAAAGTTATTGTAAAAGAGCAGCAAAAAGAGCTGCAAGATCAAGGAAATTTCAAGTTGCCCACCATACTGTTACCCCTGATGGTTAATTTGGAAAAATTAACTGTTGAGGGGTTGCAGGTCGATGATAGCCACCGAAACGAGTTACTGCAGCTTGATCTTCTGGCAATGGGGCTGGAGGGTAACGGCGCCCTGTTTACCATACATGATTTTTTATTGAGGGGAGCCGATTACGGCCTGAAACTGCATGGCCTGATTAGAGCCGCCGATGATTGGGACCTTGACTTGCTAGGAAACTGGAATTTTGCCGGTTTCGGTTTTAATCCCATGGCCGGAACTTTTTCCGTAAATCGCCGATTGGAGAGTCCCGTTGTTGAGCTGGGGGTTGTTAGTCCTGCCGATATCAGAATTTCGGCGCGGGCGAAAAATTTACTGGAGGCCCCGATATGGCATGTAAAACTGGAAGGGCGTAGTGTTGATCTGTCCCGTCTTATCAAGAGTTGTCCGGAAATTGTCCTCGATACCGTTACCGCTGATCTCAGTGGCGATGGTAACGGTTATCACGGCCCGGTCAGGGCACAGGGTAAATATGATCTTCTGGATAAGATGAAGCTCACCGCCGTGCTTGCTGCCGATTGGTGGGGAATAAGTTTTCCTTCACTGCAGATAGAACGGGATAAGAGCTCGTTAAAGGTGGTGGACGGGGCTATTTCGTGGAAGAAAATTTTTGCCTGGCGGGGCCGTTTTTTTGCTGAAAGACTTGACCCATCCATTTTTTCAGCGTCTTTACCCCACGATGTTACAGCCGAATTTACCACCAGGGGCGATGTATTGGAAGATGATATTGATGTCTCCTTTACCGTCCTTAACAGTCAAATAAGGTTTCATAAATACCTGTTTGCTGCAAGCGGCAATATTTCCCTGGATGAAAAAGGTGTTGCAACTGATGGTCTGCGGCTTCAAAGTGAAAATGTGGAGGGTTTTCTCAGGGTTGAAAAAGGTAATTTTACCTGGTCACCCCAAGTACAGTGGGCCGGAGATGTGCGACTGCATAATTTCAATCCTTCCTGGCTGTATAACGAGTTATCGGGCAATGTAAACGGCCATTTTACCGGTAAGGGCAGACTGACCGAGCAGGGGCCGGATGGTTTTTTCACCGTTGCAGGTTTTTCCGGAACGTTATTGGGTAATAAGCTCAGTGGGGGCGGGAAAATAATATTTAGAAACGGATCGTTATTGACCCAGGGATTGACCCTTAAAAGCGGCCGTTCAGAGTTGATTTTACACGGTAATTTAGGTGAGGATGGTGCCTTCGACCTTGATTTTTCTTCGCCGGATCTTGGTGAAATAATGCCGACTGCGGGTGGCGGGCTGGAAATTCACGGGAATATGGCGGGGCGTTGGTCCACACCGCGAATTGCACTCAATTTCAAGGGTTGCAACCTCTTGTACAAAGATGGTGGCATCAGCGAAATTAACGGAAAATTTAATTCCCGTTACGATAATACCCTTCTCTTTGCCGGAATGGTGGCGGCAAAGAATGTGCATTTTAATGATACATCCATCGACAAAATGACGTTTTCCGTCACCGGCACGCCCAGCGAACATAATCTTGGTGCGGAACTGGAGAACCGTCTTGGTCTTTTTGGAGGGAGGGCCAGGGGACGGTATAATGATCATCGCTGGCAGGGTCTTGTTTCCGGCCTTTTTTTCGACTCTGCAAAGGGCAGTGTTTTTCGCCAGCAAGGCAATGTCGACCTGGTCGTCACTGATCGGGAAATTTCTTTGGACACTGTCAGGCTCAGTAACGGTAAGGATTCGATTCACTTAAACGGTAATATTGATTTTATGCACGATAATCGATGGTCGTTTAAGAGTGTTATTGATTCCATATCAATGGACTTTTTGCAGAATATCGGCCTGTTAAATATTCCGGTCGTGGGCGTGGTGGATGGCCATTTAGAGGCAAGAGGGAGTGGCGATCATCTTGAAGATATTGATATCTATTTGAAAATGCCGAGTCTAAGGGTAATGGAGAGGGAGGATCCTGTTCTCTCGGCCTCGGTTGGATTAGTTGCACCGGAACTGCGCGCGAGGTTGGAGGATGGTCTCCTTAACGGAAGTTTTTTTGCCGATACCGAAAACGGCGGGCAAGTGCGGTTGAATTTGCAGGTTGCAGGTGTCGGTGATCTCGGTGCTCCATTAACGGCAATGCCGATAACAGGTCAACTGGCCATAGCTGACTTTGATTTAGGTTTTCTGGCCGCCTTAACGGATTTTATGGTAGCCCCCACCGGCGCTTTAGATGGTAATTTTACCATGGGCGGTAGTGTTGCCGACCCGCAGTTATTCGGAAAATGCAGCCTTGGAACCGGTTCAATTTCTTTACCGTTTCAAGGTATTACAATGAGAGATCTGTCCTTGTCTCTTGTCGCTGGGGAAGAGGGGGCCAGGGTATTTTTCAGAGCCACGTCCGGAGAAGGACATCTTTTGGCAAAGGGAGTTCTTAAGGAGGGTATGGAAGGACCGGAAGGTGATGTACGGATTACTGGCGATAATTTTCAATTGCTGAACCTGCCCGAGTATGTGATCCGAATTTCACCCGATATACACTTTTTTTTCAATAAGAAACGGGGATTGGTTGACGGCAGTGTATTGATACCAAAAGGATTGATTCATCCGGATAAATTGAGTAATTACGTGCAGGCTTCTGATGATGTGGTCTTGGTGGGTGCCGAGAAAAAAAGAAAAACCAATAAATGGCCCTTCAGCGGTTCACTGACGGTTGCGTTGGGGGATGATGTGCGAATTGATGGTTATGGTCTGACGGGCAGGCTCGAAGGATCTATTAATATCAGTAAAAAAACGGATTCATTTTTGGCGGGATTGGGGGAACTAAGTCTTGTAGACGGCTCGTTTGCACTTTACGGGACGTCACTGTCGATAGAGAGGGGACGATTATTGTTCACCGGCGGCCCCATCGACAATCCCGGTATTGATGTCAGGGCCCAGAGAAAAGTTAGGGGTGGTGTTGCAAAGGGGGGCGGATATACCGTGGGAATTGATATTGAAGGTCTGGTTCAGGACCTTGAATTTCGATTATTTTCAGATCCGTATATGGAAGATGCAAAAATCCTCTCCTATCTAATGATCGGTAATAGTGGTTCCGCTACGGGACAAAATGGTGGTTTTTGGAAATCAGCCGCAAAAACACTTGGTTTTGGGGCTGGTGGAAAATTCCTTGACCAGTTCGGCAACGTCCTGCAGTTGGATGATATGCATCTCGAGGGAAGTCGTAACGGCGAGGATATGTCGTTTGTCGTGGGTAAACGTTTAACGGAAGATCTCTATATTGGTTATGATGTTAATATGTTTAACCAACTTGGCGAATTCCGGGTGCGTTACGACTTGGATCGTGGTTTTTTCGTGGAAACCAGGAGTTCCAGCGAATATACAAGCGCGGATTTGCTTTATATTTTTGAAAAATAGTTATTAACTGTTTCATGGAGTCTAATCCGTTGCTCCGTTAACAAGTCAAAATGGCTGATTTTTTACCGAGGGATGATAATTATTCCTGTTATCATCTTGTTTTTATATCACTTTCCTGTGCTGTATTTTTGTGTACTTCCCCTACTTGACAAGGAAAAAGTGGCTACTTATTGTTGATTGCGTCGCGGGAGTGCTTTGATTATCAAATCCCATGTTTTTTATCAGTTACGTACTTGAATTTTGCAATTGTCCGGTTCGGAGCCTGCGTTTGCATCTGAACGGGTTATTATTGTTTACCGGGGACGCTGTAACCCTACCCACGGGGGCGGGGGCTTGGTTGCCGGACGTTCTGGCTGCAGGCACTTCCGGCTGAGGTCGTTTATGACCACGGGCGACGTTATTAAAAAAAGTTTATGGAAAATATAGGAAGTTACCATCTTGGTATATAGGGTTTTGATTATAAACGGTTGCCGGTTGCTGAATAATCGGGATTGTATCGGAAATGGAGGGTGAAGTGGGTGAAGAAAAATTGCGTGAAAAGCTTCAGGAAGATAACGACGGCAAGGTTGAAGTGAAGTCTGGCGGTGGTGGCGGTAATGAAACCGACAACAAGCAGGAAGATGCTCAGTCGATGGATGTGGAAAAGGAGCTTGAGAATGCCCGTGCGGAGGTGGAGGATCTTCGTGATAAGATGTTAAGGGCCGCCGCCGAAAATGAAAATTTTAAGAAACGGGTGGAGAGGGAACGGCTGGCAAGTCTTAAATACGCGGGCGAACATATTTTCAGGGAGTTACTGCCGGTGGTGGATAACTTGGAAAGGGCCCTTGAACAAGGATCAGTTGCCGGTGGCGATGCCGAAAAGCAGTTAGCTGCCCTGCTTGAGGGGGTGGAACTAACCTATAAAAGCCTCGTTTCGATACTTGCAAAATTCGAAGTAAAGGTCTCGGAAAGTGTTGGAAAGCCCTTTGATCCCAAGGATCAGGAGGCAATGACCATGGCTCCCAGTGAAGCCGTGCCCGCGAACCATGTTATTTCCGAGTTCGAAAAGGGGTACTACTATAAGGACAGATTGCTCAGGGCCGCAAAAGTAGTAGTTTCTTCCGGGGATAATGGGGGTAATAAAGATTAAGGGCAGGAAGACGAAAAGGTGGAACCTTCCCTTGACAAATTGACGAAGATGACAACCTTAGAGTAGGTTGCAACTACCACAGGTGGGGCAGTTAACATGATTCATAAATTTTGCAATCGGCAGGTTCGGAGTCTTCGCTACCAACTGAGGCAGGATTTAAGCAGCAAAATTTATACGCTTATATTTGAGGAATGCTTGACGGGTATTACATCCGCAGAGATTGATTTTAAGGAGAAAGAAGATGGGTAAAATTATCGGAATTGACCTTGGTACCACCAATTCTTGTGTAGCGATTATGGAGGGAGGCGATCCAAAGGTCATAGCTAACGTTGAAGGAAATAGAACGACCCCCTCGGTTGTTGCCTTTGCCGATAATGACGAGAGGCTGGTAGGGCAGGTCGCCAAACGTCAGGCAGTCACCAACCCCACACGTACTTTATACGCAATAAAGCGTCTGATCGGTAGAAAATTCACTGATTCGGAAGTAAAACGGTCCATTGAAGTAAGTCCTTTCAAGATTGTGGAAGGATCAAACGGCAGTGTCTCCGTGGACGTGGAAGGAAAAGTATACCGACCTGCAGAAATTTCGGCCATGATTCTCGGTAAGATGAAACAGACTGCCGAGGAATACCTGGGTGAGGAAGTAACCGATGCCGTGGTTACCGTACCCGCATATTTTAACGACTCCCAACGCCAGGCGACAAAGGATGCCGGTAAAATAGCAGGGCTTAACGTGCAGAGGATCATTAACGAGCCCACCGCCGCTTCATTGGCCTATGGTCTTGATAAAAAAGGCGAAGAGAAAATAGCCGTTTTTGATCTTGGCGGCGGGACTTTTGATGTGTCTATTCTGGAGATCGGCGACGGTGTTTTTGAAGTTAAGTCAACAAATGGCGATACTTTTTTAGGTGGCGAAGATTTTGATATGAGGGTCGTTAACTGGTTGGCGGATGAATTCAAACGCGAGCAGGGTATTGATCTTCGGAACGACAAAATGGCCCTTCAGCGTTTGAAGGAAGAGGCGGAAAAAGCAAAGATGGAGTTGTCGACCACCAAGGAGACTGATATTAATCTGCCCTTTATCACCGCCGACGCATCCGGCCCCAAACACCTCAATATTAAATTGAGCCGGGCCAAATTTGAAAGTCTGGTCGAGGATCTGGTTGAGCGTACCGTGGGACCATGTATGACGGCCCTGAAGGATGCCGGTATTTCCGCTTCGGAAATCAACGAAGTTATACTGGTAGGCGGTATGACTCGTATGCCGATGGTACAGGCCAAGGTAAAAGATATTTTTGGTAAAGAACCGCATAAGGGTGTTAATCCCGATGAGGTTGTGGCAATTGGCGCGGCGATCCAGGGCGGGGTTTTGCAGGGCGATGTTAAGGATGTTCTTCTCCTCGATGTAACACCGTTGTCCCTTGGTATCGAGACCCTTGGTGGAGTTACCACTAAGCTGATTGAAAAGAATACGACGGTTCCCACGAAAAAGAGCCAGGTATTCTCCACGGCAGCCGATAACCAACCCGCCGTTTCCATTCATGTTTTACAGGGTGAACGTGAAATGGCCCAGGATAATAAGACAATTGGTCGCTTTGAGTTAACGGATATTCCACCGGCACCTCGAGGAGTTCCTCAGATTGAGGTGGCGTTTGATCTCGATGCCAACGGTATTCTCAGTGTATCCGCCAAGGATCTGGGTACCGGAAAAGAACAATCGATCAGGATTACCGCTTCCTCCGGCTTGACTGAGGAAGAAATAGAAAAGATGACCCAGGATGCCGAGCTGCACGCGGAAGAGGATAAACGGCGTAAGGAACTTGCCGAGACCCATAATGCGGCCGACGCTCTTGTCCATGCCACGGAAAAGAGTCTGAAGGATCTTGGTGATAAAGTTGATGCTGAGACTAAAGGCAACGTTGAACGCGAGATTGAGAATCTTAAAAAAATAAAGGATAGTGATGATGTTGAGGCCGTTAAGGCGGCAATAGAGTCGCTGACCCAGGCATCCCATAAACTGGCCGAATTAATGTATGCCCAGGCCGCCAAAGAAAACCCGGACATGGCCGGCGCCGCCGGCGCTTCACCCGGAGGCCAGGGAGAACAGGCAAAAGATGATGATGTAGTTGATGCCGACTTCGAAGAAGTCAAGTAGTTCCTGGTGGTGTGTTCGCCATTTACATACAGGGAGCCGGGAATTGACTTTTCCGGCTCCCCTTTTTTTTGATGATTCACGATGGGGAAATAAGTAAGAAAACATGAAAATATTATCCGGAATACAACCCTCTGGCCGGCTTCATATTGGTAATTATTTTGGCATGATGCAGACTATGATTTCTCGAATGGAGAATTCTGAGCTCTATGTATTTATTGTGGATCTCCATGCCATGACAACGGTACATGACGGTGCGAAACTGGCGGCGGGGACCCTGGAGGCGGCCGCAGATTTTCTCGCTCTCGGTCTGGATCCCGATAAATGCATATTCTGGGTACAGTCAGATGTCCCCGAGGTGTGTGAACTGACCTGGATTCTTTCCACATTGACCCCCATGGGCCTGGTGGAACGTTGTCATTCCTATAAGGATAAAGTGGCCAAGGGCCTTGCTGCAAGTCATGGGCTTTTTTCTTATCCTGTTCTTATGGCGGCTGATATTCTTCTCTATCAGGCTGAACAGGTACCGGTGGGTAAGGATCAGAAACAGCATCTTGAAGTCGCCCGGGATCTTGCCATTAAGTTCAACAACCAGTATGGCGAGACTTTTTACGTGCCCGAACCGGCAATAAGCGAAACCACGGCGACTGTACCGGGTTTGGATGGTCAGAAAATGTCTAAATCCTACGGCAATACAATACCCATTTTTATTGAAGGTAAGCAGCTAAAGAAAAGGGTTATGGCCATAGAAACCGATGCCACCCCTGTGGATGATCCCAAGGATCCGGATAGCTGTAACCTCTTTGCGATAATGAATCTTTTTGCCGACAGAAAGCGCATGGCGGAAATACGCAATCTCTATATTAACGGCGGTGCCGCTTATGGGTATTTGAAGTTGGAGCTGCTTGATCTGTTGAATGAAAAATTTGGCAAGGCCCGCAAAAAGAAGCTGGAATATTTATCGGACCAGACTTCGCTGCGCGCTATCTTGACTAAAGGGGCTGAAAAGGCTCGCGAAAAGGCGGCGGTTACACTTGATCTCGTCCGCGAACGAACTGGTTTAAACTATTGAGCCGACTGGGGGGTACGGGCGGCTTTTAAGTCCACACTTTTAAAGCGGTTTCTTCCTTCTTCTTTTGCCCTGTAGAGGCATTTATCCGCATTTTCCACGAGAAAGAGGGCAGGTCTTTGTCGATCCGGAATAATTGTGGCTATACCCTGGCTGATGGTTATCTGATCCGATACCTTTGAATAGGCGTGGGCGATTCTCAGGTTGTCTATTTTTTTTATCAGTAGTTCAGCCACATTAATTGCGCCCTCGCTGTCTGTTCTTGGTAGGATCAGAGCGAATTCTTCTCCGCCGTAACGGGCCAGGAAATCCGCAGGCCTGTTGGTAGTTCCGGAGAGGCATGCGGCGACCTTTCTTAAGCAATCGTCCCCCGCAATATGACCATAGTTGTCGTTGTAGAGTTTAAAATGGTCAATATCTATCATGATAAGGGAGAGTGGCGTTGTTTCGCGGAGTGCACGCAGCCACTCAATTTCCAGAATTTCATCAAAACGTCTTCTATTTGGTATGGAGGTTAGGCCATCCAGGGTTGAAAGATCTTCCAGCAGGTCCCGGTGGTGTTTCAATTCGATATGTGTTTTTATTCTGGCCTTTACAATGGGTAGACTGAACGGCTTGGTGATATAATCCACCGCCCCCAGCGATAGTCCCTTCGTTTCATCTTTTTCTTGGTCCATGGCGGTGATGAAAATCACCGGAATGGATTTGGTTGTGTTGTCCGCCTTAAGCCGTTTACATACCTCGTAACCATCCATTTCGGGCATTATGATATCGAGTAGAATCAGATCCGGCGCATTGGATGAGCAGGCTATTTTCAGGGCTTTTTTGCCACTGGTGGCCAGGCGTATTTTATAGTCGGCCTTAAGTAATTCTCCAAGAACCTTTATGTTGGCCGGCATATCGTCTACTATAAGAATAGTGCTTTTTTTGCCTGTATTATCCATGCGCCTGTTCCCTGATACTGTCGTTTACGGAAAGGGATAATATTGCCAGCGGTTCCATGGCCGCGTCAAAGTCGAACTCGGCTATACATGCACTTAATTTTTCTATTGTATCTCCGAACCGACTGTAATCGAGACAGTTTTTTAGGGCGTTAAGGCAGTCTTCCGATTCGAGATCAGCTTCTTCAACCATTTGTGTTAACTGGAGCAGCAATTCCTGGGCCCGGATGAGATCCGTCCTACCGCACTGTTCGGAGACATTGTCTTTTTTCAGGGCGAGAACTGAGTTCCTCATGCGTTCCGTTTCTTCTTCAAATACGTTTAATTGCCTGGCAATATGCGCCTCATCCCTGGAGTTGGATATTGCATCCTCCAGTGCTTTTGCTGACTCGAAGACCTGGGTTGCAGCAAGATTACCGGCAGTCCCTTTGATGGTATGAACATTGTCCAGAAATTTATTTCGTTCCCCCTTGTCGTGGGCGAGGCGGATTGCGGATGTAATATCCGGTAATCGGCCTGCAAATTCTACCAAGAGCTGTTTATAGAGTTTTTTGTTGCCGCCCAGGCGAACTAACCCCGCCTGTACATCAACTCCGTTTAAGGATGGAGGCAAAAATATTTCCTGATCCGCCACTTTTTCGAAGTGTGTACCCTGTTTTTTCGGTTTAATGCTTTTTTGGCTTTGTTTTTGTTTTATCCATTTTGCCAGGGTGTGAAAGAATTTTTGTGTGTCTATCGGCTTGGTTACATAATCATTCATACCGGCGGCAAGACATTTTTCCCTGTCGCCCTTCATGGCATGCGCCGTCATGGCAATAATCGGCATGGGTTTTCGTTTTTCCGCAATTTCCCGTTGCCGTATTTTACGACTTGCCTCGTAACCGTCCATTTCGGGCATCTGGATATCCATTAGAACAGCATCATAATGACAAGAAAAGGCGGTTGCAAGGGCCTCTTTTCCATTTTCCGCAATATCAGTTTCTATACCGCCGTTTTTAAGGATTTCCTTGGCAACTTTACGATTTAGGAGATTGTCTTCCACTAAGAGTACACGGCTTCCGTAAAGCTCGGCGGAAAGGGAATCTTCATCCAGGTGGATAAGACTGTTTTGTCGATCGGATAGGCGAATGGTCTCTTCACCAAAAACGTTCATTATGGTATCAAAGAGGATGGACTGTTTAATGGGTTTGGTAAGTAAGGCTGTTACTCCAGAGCGGCGGGACTCTTCGTACAGTTCTTCCTTGTCGAATGCCGTCATCATGATTACCGGAATATTAGTCAGATCTTGATTTTCTCTGATTTTTCGTGTTGTTTCAAAACCGTTCATATTGGGCATTTTCCAGTCCATTAAAACCAGGCTGTATTTTTCAGGGTCCCCGTTCAGTGTGGTTAATGCCTCTTCCCCCGAGCTCACCGCGTCGGCATCGAGGGAAAAGAGAGCAAGGCTCTCGGTTAAAATCTGCTGGAAGGATGTGTTGTCATCCACTACCAATACTTTCATCCCCATCAGGTTTTGTGGGATTAGATAACTGCTGTGGCTGTTGTCGGCGGCCTTTTCAAATTCAATGGTAAAATGGAAGGTACTGCCTTTGCCCAGGGAACTTTCAACCCAGATATCTCCACCCATAATTTCCACAAGATTCTTACTGATTGAAAGACCCAACCCTGTCCCGCCGTATTTTCTGGTGGTGGAACCGTCGGCCTGGGAAAAGGACTCAAAAAGCCTGGAGCGTTGTTCATTGGTAATGCCGATACCCGTGTCGGAAACGGCAAATTCAATGGTGAATTTTTCTTTTTTCTCCTGGATGAGTTTGGCGATGATTATAATCTCTCCTTCGTGAGTGAATTTCATCGCATTATTAATGAGGTTGGTTAAAATCTGTCGCAGGCGGAGTGGATCTCCCTTTAAATATACGGGAATACCGGGGGCCATCGACAGGAGTAGTTCAATTCCCTTTTCAACAGCCTTGTTGGAGAATAAATCTAGTATATTGTCCAGTAAATCAAGGAGACGAAAATCGGTCTTTTCAATGGTTAATTTACCGGCCTCAATTTTAGAATAATCGAGTATATCATTGATAATACCAAGTAATGAGTGGCTCGACTGTTTTATCGTTTCTATATAATCAAACTGTTTGGCGTTGAGATCCGTTTTCAGGGCCAGTTCGGCAAAGCCGATAATGGCATTCATCGGCGTCCTGATTTCGTGGCTCATATTGGCGAGAAACTCGCTTTTTGCCTTGGTGGCGGCTTTTGCGTATTGGGTCATGCTATTGGCCCGTTGAATTGCCTCTTCAAGCCTGCTGTTCACGTTGATCAGTTTGGTGTTGACCTTTTCCACTTCCGATTTTGCCTTCTTTAAATCGTCTTGAGCCTTTTTATAGATGATTATCTGTGAACATAGGCTTGAGAAAATTTCCAAGGGTCGTACGGTCTCGGCGGATGGCTTTTTCCCGGATTTTGATGTGTCCACGGAAATTACGCCGATGATATCTTTTTTTTGGCCGATCATGACGACAAAGAGGTTGTCCTCCGGATGCCAGTGATTTTCGTCGGTGGGGACCAGCCCTTCGCCAAAGGTTGTCGCCTCCTCTTTGAGCAGGTGTTTCATGGTATAGGGTATATAGTAGCTGGACTGACCAACTTTGAGGGCCTTTTCGAAAGAACTTTCAAACCAGCTTTTCGGCATTTCAATTTCCCTGAGCCGGGTTATTGTTTCTTCTTCAATGCCGCCGTGTCCTATGATATCCCTGTAGGGGGGTGTCTTTTTAAAAAGAGAGATAATAACCCTTTTATAATCGGAATAACGGGTGATGGCCTTGGCAATATTGTCGTAGATGGTCTGTTCGTTTTTAAGGGCGATTATTGAGGCGGCAGCAAGGCTGAACTGTTCCGTCTGCTTGGAGAGGTTCTTCAGCTGTGCCTGGCTGAACATCAGGGCTTCTTCAGATTTTTTGCGATTGATGGCCATGGCCACCTGGTCCGATACCGAGAGGAGTATATTTACATCCTGCTGGGTATATTGATCGGGGTTGGAATAATTCTGGGTTGCCATAACCCCGATAACTTCGTTATGGACAATAAGAGGTACTCCTATCCAAATTTGTGGAGCCGTACCCCAGAGTTGTATTTCTGGTGTTTTTTTGAGGCGTGCCAGAAGTTCTTTTTTGGTGATAAGGAGGGGTTTGCCGGTATTGATCACCTCGGAGGTAAGGGAGTTGTTTTTGTTGCGAATATCGTAAATATCGTCAGCATAATCTTCTGTCTCATCAACAAAATACGGAAATGATGCGGAATCAGTCTCTTTATCGTAGAGGGAAAAATAGAAATTGGAAACATCGAGAATCCGGGTAAGGGAGGTGTGAATTTGACTGAACAGTTCCACCAGGTTTTGGGAAATATTCACCGCATTGGAAATTTCAAAGAGGGTCAGGTTGATATTTTCGCTCTTTTTTCTGGCATCTTCCGCCCTCTTGTGGTCAATAGCTATGGCGATTTGACTGGAGACCACATCGAGTATTTTAATATGACGACTGGTGTAGATGTCTGCGCTTTTATAGTTTTGGGTGACCATGATGCCGATGATTTCGCCGTTGATTATAAGCGGTGTTCCGATCCAGACCAGTGGTGTTGTACCGACAATTTTATTGCGGTCAGCCCTTTTTTGAAGATCTTCTTTGCGGAGAAACATGGTCTTTCCCGCTTTGAAAACACTGCTGGCCAGGGAGTCATCGCTGAGATAATGGGGTAAAAAAGAATCGGATGAGTTGTCGCATTCGTCAACGAAATAGGGAAAGGTGATAAGGTTTGTTTCCCGGTCGTAGCTGGCGATAAAAAAATTGGTGACATCGAGAACCCTGGCCAGCGAATGGTGAATTGCTGCGTAGAGTTCAACAAGGGTCTTTGAAGTGTTTACCGAACTGGCGATTTCAAAGAGGGTTTTGTTGATATTTTCACTCTCTTTTCTCTTTTCTTCTTCGCTCTTACGGTCGATAGCCAGGGCCACCTGGTCGGAGACGGCGCTTAAAATATCCGCATCCTTTTGGCTATACCGGCGGGGATCGGTATAGCTTTGTACAACCATGGCCCCTATCACCTTTTTTTTGCTGATAAGGGGTACCCCCAGCCAGAGTTCGCAGGTACTGCCGATTACGTCTTTTTTTAGTTTTTTTGCCCTGGCCAGCATATCTTTACGGTTGAAGAAAAAAGGATGACCGGAGGTTAGTACCTCGGCGACCAGGGCGCCTGACGTGGAGATGTTTTTGTATTCGGTGAAAATGTCGCCGGTTTCGTCAACATAGTAGGGGAAAACGGCGGTATCGTTTTCAGCGTTATAAAGAGCGATTGTGAAATTACGAGCATCGATAATTCGACCGAGAATGGTGTGAATGGAGATGTATAGTTCATCCAGATTCTCGGTGGTATTAACGGCGTTGGCAATGCTGAAAATCGTTCTCGTGATCTCTTCGTTTCTCAGTAGATTTTCTTCGTGGAGTTTTTGTGATATTGCCAGGGCCGTCTGTTCAGCCGTTGCCGTGAATATATCCAGTTCTTTATGGGTGAAAAAGGAGCTATCCTCAGGGTGGCTCGCAAACATGACTCCAATAATGGACTTATCTTTGAGGCCGAGGGGAGCACCCATCCAGCAGGCGGGTTGTGGTCGGGGTCTTTTCTCGTCACCTGAGATTAGTAATGATTTGCCACTGTTGACAATTTTCAGGCAGAGCTCATGACTAAAGGTATCAAGATCGTTGCCGGCGGGTGATTCGTTTTTGTCACTGTATTTTGGACTGGACGATAATACACGGTGGACAGCACCGGTTTCAGGATCCACGAGAGCAATGGTAAATATAGGAAGAATAAGGATTTTTTTAAGAGATCTATGTATCGTGGCGTGTAGTTCCGTAAAACTGTTTTGGGCATATCCTGAATTTGCAATATGCAGAAGGGTACGATGGAGGGCGGGGTAAGGCATGGGTATTTTCTGTGGTCTATCGGCCATAATTTAATAATATTTCTGTTATGTTGGCATGGATATCTTCCCCGCCGTAATTTTTATGGACCCCTGGGAACAAAGATCATAATATTCAGGTCACACTCTTCAGGATACCTTTTCGTAATCGAGCAGTCAAATTAGATATGAAAATGATGATAATGATGCAAAAGGTAAGAACGATATTGCCGGACAGCCAGCCTGATGATTGTGCCATTTATCTTTTGGCAGCCCTTTTGCCCTGCGGATCTCTGACATAAGATATTACGGTTGTATCCGGCAGGGTGACGCTTCTCAACTCGCCGGTTGATGAATAAAAATAGCCGGTTATTTGGAACGATGCCGCCCCGCTGCGCGCGAACCAGCGCAGTTTTCCGGAACTCATCTTTGCAATTAAGTTTATAAATTAATCAAAGCTCAGTGCTTTAAAAATGATGCTCTATTTTAAAACAGGATAAACAAAAAGTTTATCTTGTGAAAATGATGCTTTTTTCTTCGTCTTGTGAAAAAGAAGGGGAAGAAGGGTTGGGAACACATTATTTAGGGAAGAAAATGTAGAAGAATAGTTACGCCCTTTCAAACCGCCGGTTTAGATACACTTTTAGAATGCCGTTGGCACTTCTTCATGGTTACAGTTTTTTAAGAGTAAAAACATACATAACCATAACAATTATACCTTTAAATACGCTGCTGATACTAACGCACCACCATACACCATCATAGGTGTATGGTGTCAAAGCAACAACAAGTAGAGCTGCAGGAATTCTAAGGCCGGTAAAAACTATACTGATAAGTGCAGGAGGTTTTGTCTTGCCTAAGCCATAAAAGCCTCCTGCCGAGGTAATTTCAATACACATAAAAACCTGGGATACAGCAAGAATTTTCAGATAGAGGGCTCCTGTTGCAATCATTTTTGCTTCTGTTGAAAAAAGGGAAAAGATCTCAGAACCGTAGAAAACAAATGCCACAGTCGCTACCAAGCCAAGACTAACACTCAGTGATAACACACAAAAATAACCTTTTTTTATTCGATCGTATTTGCCGGCACCAAAATTCTGTCCGGTAAATGATGATAGAGCTGTGGAAAAACCGATGGCCGTATTCCAGGAAAGTGCTTCGATACTGGCACCAACATTTTGTACACCTAAAGGGTAGGTCCCATACGCAGAAACAATCCGGCCTATATACATGGAAAACAGACAAAATGCCACATAGCTTGTGGAAACAGGCAATCCGATCCGCAGTATTTTTTTGACTATCGACGTAATGGGCCGG
>CAZQOD010000029.1:0-27517 GCA_964594945.1 uncultured Desulfopila sp. | reverse complement strand
GCATCCATTGCCCGTAAGAAAGTGGAAAAACCGGGTGATCATCAGGATAACGATGATACAAAACTCACAACACTATGCCGCCAGCTGGAAAAAACGGCGCACGACGACTTCCATGCCGACCAATACAACAAACTTAATATTAAAATCTATGTTCTGCCGGGGGTAATATGCTCCGACCTGATGCAGGATGATAAACCGCAAACGGACTCACAATCCTTTTGGGAAAAGGCAAAAGATCATTCTCAAATAGTCGTTATTGCGGCTTAAGTTTATAATATCAAATATTCTTTTTTTTACTTTTTACATTGATGATTAGGTGATGTTTAAAAATTATTTTAATCTATAACTAACTGATATACTATACGTTACCGTGATTTCTTCAGGATTTGACCCAATATATTCTGTTGGAAAATCGACCAATTTCCCCATATATCGCATTGATTCTTTCCAACTTGAAACCGATGAACATCCCATACCCACAACATCGCCTATTAATTTACCCGCTAATTTAGAGATTTCCCCTGCTTTGGTCTTGGCATCATTAATTGCCAATTTCCTTACACGCTCAACAATCTCTTTACTATCCACCAAACCGTAAACGACAATACTTTGCGTGTCATTGCTGAACTGAAACCGTGGAGAGACTTGCATTACAGCATCTGCCCTGATTGCCCGATCAATTATTTGATAAATCTCCGCAGGATTCGGAATACATTGTATACGTATCCTTTTGGTTACCTGGGGACGTGGTATCTCTTTCTGCTGATTTGAACGCCAATATTCAGTTTTTGTCTGCCCCAATGCCACATCTTGAACGGTTATCTTTTTTATAACATTACTTTCTTTTTTAACCGCAGTAACTATATCTTCGACCAGTTTATTTGCTTTTTGCGCAGCATCTACCATTAAAACACCATCCGCTTGAGCATAAACCGTTATATAGGCAATATCAGGTTTTGTTTTTAATTCCGCCCAACCCGTTACCTTTACACTATTTTCACACTCCGAGGCATAAAGCGGAAATGCAAACGCCAATACCAAGAGTAATATTGTTATAACTTTTTTCATTTATTTTCTCCCAGTTTAGAAACCTCCTGAAATCATACATTCGAAATATTATAACTGAGCTTGGGCTATTATGATAATTTATATAAAAATGCCTTCACTCTTAAATCGCTTTCATTGTTTGTTGTGGCTGTGGTCTGAGAATTTGGTCCAGCCATGCTGGTTACTTGCAGCATGTATATGGATTAATTGTTAAAACCGGACAAGCGGCGGAACGAACAACCTTATCGGCAACACTGCCAAACATAATTTTTTCCAGTCCCTTATAACCATGGGTACCCATAACAATGAGATCAGCATTTAAATCAGCGCAATGTTCAACTATTTTCTCAGCTACATCCCCCATAAAGACCTTGTAAGTCAATTCACTTACTCCGGCCGAATCGCAATATTCCTGCATATCAGCGCAAAATGATGACATTTTTGACTCAGCACTCTCAATTAATTCCCCCTCCAATGACGGCATACTTAACTGGGGTACAAAAAAACCTGAATAATCTTCAAAATTCTGCACCACAAAGACCAGATGCATTGATGCCCCAAATTTCCCGGCCATATACGCCGCAGATTCGGCAATCAACGTGGAGTTATCGGAAAAATCAACAGGCGTAATCACTTTTTTCACTTCGTTAATAATAGACATACCCCACCTCCCCATGAAAATTTACTCTAATTTCTTCACCGTTAGCTAATATATGGTGAGCCCCTTACATCCTGAAATATTGTTGTTCATTATCACATATTCACACCCGGCTGGCAAGAATAACCCTTGATATTTCATATATTATACGAGCAAAATTGAGGTTACACCCAATTTTTTTGCTGACAAAAAAAACAGACTCGTTATGATACATTGTGGTAGATGAGTGAAAAAAAAATCAACATAGGTGAAAAAATGGGTTTTGTAAAAGCGATATCGATCAGCGAAAAAAAGGGTGTCCGTAAAAAAAATATTCCGGCCGCCCGCCTCATTACAAATTTTGGCCTTGAAAATGATGGTCACGGGGGTAACCGACACCGTCAGGTGAGTTTTCTCGGACAGGAGAGTATTGAAAAAATGCGTAAAAAAGGCCTGGATGTAGTTGCTGGAAACTTTGCAGAAAATATTACAACAGAGGGCATCAAACTAAAAGACGCTGCCGTTGGCACCCACTTGAAAATTGGCGATACCAGACTCGTCATCTCTCAGCTTGGAAAAATCTGCCACGCTCGATGTGCAATTTATAAACAGGCCGGAGATTGTGTCATGCCCAGGGAAGGAGTTTTTGCAACTGTCCTGCAGGGCGGCGGCATCCGGGTTGGCGATACCGTCCAGGTCCTGAACATACGTTCACCATCCCTTGCCATCATCATGACCGAAGAGACCAGAAAGGAGATGGGTAAACAGATATCGACAACAGCCGATAACATTTTAAAATCGATTGTCGTACGATATGATACACTGCATGATAAAGAAGGCGGCACCCCCTCGGCATTATTAACTGACCTTGTCTTAAAGCAGCGCAATGACACCATTATCATCTTCAACCCCCGTAACGACTATATACTAACTATGACCTGCAATCATTACAAAAAATACAGCTCAACACTCTATCACTGCAACAGTCTGGCCTCCTTAAACAAATACTTCGCAATGTTGGAAGTTGCTCCCATTAGCCTGGAATAACGGTGTATTTTTACGACAACAAATTTTCCATCTTATGCAATATTATTATTTCTCCCCTGTTCTACGTACAGTATTTGAATCTTCAACAATCTTTTCCGCCCAGTGCACAGCAATGGTTCCAAACATAAACTTTTTATAACCAACCCCACTGAAACCGGCGTCTCGAAAAATTCCCGCCAACTCTTCAGCGGTATAAAAATCCATTGTCGATCCTGTTAAATAGTCATAAGCATTTTCGTCGTCGGCAATCAATTTTCCAAGGAAGGGAATAATAAACCGTAGATAAAAACGCACAAAAGGGTAGATAAAATTTTTCCCAGGCGGAGTAGTATCAAGACATACAACACGCCCGTCGGCTTTTAGTACCCGCCTCACTTCCAGCAATAGTCCTGCCACATCATCCACATTACGCAGCAGATAACCAAAAGTGATCGAGGAGAAGGTGGAGTCGGCAAAGGGCAGATTGTTGGCATCACAAGCCTGCCAGGCAATTCTCCCGCGCCCGAAACGTCTTTGTGCTTGCCGCAACATATTCAATGAAAAATCAGCCGCCACAAGCCCGGCATCCGGCCAGGTATCGGCCATCAATGCCGCGATATCTCCAGTGCCGGTGGCGAGATCAAGGACCCGGCCATTATTGGGCTTACCAGCCATTTTCACCACGAACCTCCGCCATTTCTGATCCTGACCCATTGTCATAACCCGGTTCATCAAATCATAACGGCTGGCAATGGCATCAAACATCGTCTGTACCCCAGGTCCTTTATTCAGAACTTTTTCTTCCATATCAACTCTATCCACCTTAACAAGGAGCAAAGCCCGGAGTCCTGGGGAAAGGTATTACCTCACGGATATTGGTCATACCTGTTACAAACTGCACCAATCTCTCAAAACCAAGACCAAAACCCGAATGGGGAACCGACCCATACCTGCGTAAATCTAGATACCAGTTATATTGAGCGGGTTCTATACCCGCCTCTGCCATTCGCCGTTCGAGCACATTTAACCGATCCTCACGTTGACTGCCGCCGATTAGTTCACCAATACCGGGGACCAACACATCCATTGCAGCCACCGTTTTGCCGTCATCATTTATACGCATATAAAATGGTTTTATGGTAGCAGGATAATCGGTAACGATAAGGGGGCGCTTGAATAATTTTTCGGTCAGATATCGCTCATGCTCCGATTGCATATCAACCCCCCATTTAACCGGAAATTCAAATTTTTCTCCGGATACCAGTAATCTATCGATAGCCTCGGTATAGCTGATATGACCAAAATCAGATTCCACCACATCCGTCAGTTTTTTCAATAACCCTTTTTCAATAAATTTATTAAAAAGATTAAGATCCTCACCGCAATTGGTAATTACATCATCGAGCAGGTATTTAAGCAGTTCTTCGGCAAGCCGCATATTCCCGCGAAGATCACAGAAGGCCATTTCGGGTTCAAGCATCCAGAACTCGGCTAAATGTCGGGAAGTATGAGAATTTTCAGCCCTAAACGTTGGCCCAAAGGTATAGACATCACCCAGGGCCAAGGCGTAAACCTCAGCCTGTAACTGACCACTGACCGTTAAACCGGCACCCTTTCCAAAAAAATGTTCCCCACTGCTCTCCTCCTGACTGCTCTTGACCTGAAACATCTCCCCCGCACCTTCACAATCACTCGTGGTTATTATGGGCGTATGGACCTGAACAAAACCACGTTCCTGAAAAAAATTATGGACAGCATAACCGAGCCTGGAACTAACACGTGCCACACAACCCAGGGCATTGGTGCGGGGACGAAGGTGGGTAAAATCCCTCAAAAATTCAAAGGTATGACGTTTTTTCTGCAGTGGATAGCTCTCGGGATCGGCCCAACCTACCACCTCTATCTCCCCGGCGTGGAGTTCGACGTCTTGACCTTTGGCCGGAGATTCTTTCAACTCACCTTTAACGCGTATACTGCATCCGGTTGAAAGTTGTTTTATCTCAGAAAGATAATTACTCAATTTATTGTCGGCAATAACCTGTAAATTGGCAAGGCAGGAACCATCATTTACCTCTAAAAAAGAAAATGTTCCGGTATCTCTTCTCGTGCGAACCCAGCCGGCCAGACCAATCTTTTCACCCACCGGTTTATCTTTCAGCATACTGTTTATACGTACTTTCATATTTCCACCATTACATTGAATATTTTATTATATTAAATTTCTATTATCCATAAACCTTGCTCGTATATTACGATAACATATCTATATTTATATGAAAGTGCCTTCACTCTTGAGCCGCTTTCATTGTTCGTTGTGGCTGTAGCCTTAGAAATTGGTCCAGCCATACTGGTTACTACAATTAGCAACTAACGCAGACAGGCTGCAAGTAAGTGCCTTGTTGCTGTTACCGGCATCCGGGTTTTTTTTTATGGTCTATCATTTCTTGTTTTTTATTACAGCTTTTACGGAGTAAGGCACTAAACAATGCCACAAATAAGTTCACCTGGCTCACCGGAACGGTATTTGTCGAGAAATGAGATATTTTAAAGTCTGTGTTATCCACAAGTATAATTTCCCGGAAATTATTGAAAAGTTGGCCAAAAACGTCTTCCCAGGCAAGCTCCCTGTTGCACGATTTAGGTCACAGCATATATTCCCTTCTCACATTGGCAAGTGCCTTAAAAAGAGAGGCTTTGGTACCAGATTCTCTTTCATAAAGATTACGAAGCATTTCCCTAACCTTTTCCCTTTTTGTGTCACCCGCAATAGGACAAAAATTCTGTACTTCTTTAAGTCGCAGGCCCGCCGCCAGCCGCCGGACTTCTTTTTTATCCAGATAGGCCATGGGTCGTACTATGGAAAGTGCTCCGGCAAATAATTTCTGTTTGGGAACCATGGTGGAAATATTCCCGCTGTACAGTGCATTTATCATAAAAGTTTCAATAAGATCATCTTTATGGTGTCCCATAGCCAGAGTGGAACAGCAGAGTTTCTCCGCCAAATCAAATAGTTGATTTCTCCGATTCCGTGCACAGAGAAAACAGTCCCTCGTTTGACCATTTATCTCTCGCTCCGGTAAAACAATATACGGGATGGAATAGACTCGAAGCTGATCACCAATCAGTTCACCAGGATCTGCTGCACCATCGGCATCCCGCCAAAATCCATGGTCGATATAACATGCAGTAAGCTTGAGATTGATTGGCGCCTTCTCCAGCCATAATTTCAACAGACAGGCTAAGGTCAGACTGTCCACACCGCCGGACACCCCAATCAGTACATTATCACCGTCTGCAAACATAGCATAATCGTGCATGGCCCTGCCTATCTTCCTGTTTATTTTCGCAGGGAAACGATATTTTTTTTCCATAATCAAAAACCAGTCTCAAAAGGCGCAGGGAACATAAAACCCGCAGCTTGCACAACCACAAGTCTGCGGGCTAACGCATAACAAAAAAAAATTGTTTCCAGGAGATTGTTCGCGAATGTATCTTAGCCAACTCTTTTATATTTTAGGAAAAAACTACAACAGCAGATAATGGAGATTTTGATAAAAAAAGCACGGCCATGTTAATTTTTCCAAAAAAAATCAATTTAAAGACAGCGAAGGTTTAGAAAAGAATATTCCCAGGCAGGCCCCCAGCGGAAATTTACACATCCAGTCTATTGCAGATATCTGCATTTCGCCAGCCGTTCACTAATTGCCTGGTCCAAAAGCTGTTCGGCACTCATCCACTTTAGACCTCTTTTCCGAACCTTTGCAAAAGAAAATATATTGCTTAAAAAAGAGCTCTGGGTTTCTCTGTAATCTGCGGTCCACAATACTTTTCCAGTTTCGGGGTTACGGAGTACCATATTAAAAATCACCGACGCCGGCGCATCCGCCGCGTATTCGGATCCCTTTCTCTGCCTGAAACGTCTAATAGTTGTGATCAATACTCCATCACAATGTATCTTTCTCCCTAGTGCCGAAATAGTACCGGACAAGCCACCGGAAATTTCAGGTACAAGCTTTGAAAGTTGTTGAGAAGTCAAAAGATGGACTTTAGGGTTATTTCCAAGTTCCCTGGTTAAAACCCCTGTTGCATATGCAGCGCCTTTCTCCAGAGATTGGGCCTTTGCAAAATTGATGATCTTATCCCTGTCCACGGAGGTACCAACGGGAAGAACCACTATACAGGCAAGGGGTTCAATGGGAGCGGCAACCTCTTTACCGTTTTTAACGGTAAAAGATGAACAGGAAACTTGCAAGACAATGATGAAGGCGGAGACAACGAGTGTTCTAAACATTTTTTTCACCTAATCACCCGGATTATTCGTTAAAAAAACATCTTTTATAACACCATATTATAAGTAAGCGACACTATATCACAAACTTCCCTTTGATGAAAGAGAACCTTCGATATCGATCATTGAAACAGCCCCGGCTAAAGCACGGGCTAACCCCTTAAAGACCGCCTCCACAATATGATGGCCGTTTTCACCATGTATAAGATCTACATGCAATGTAATTCCGGCATGTTGGGCAAAGGCCCTAAAAAATTCCTTGGTGAGCACGGTATCATAATTTCCGATCTTCTCTTCAACCACTGGCACATCGTAGTGTAGAAAGGGACGATTGGAGATATCAACAACCACTCGAACCAACGCCTCATCCATGGGCAGATAACAACTACCATAACGGGCTATCCCAGACTTATCACCCAGTATACTGGTGAGGGCCTGACCGAGACAGATGCCTATATCTTCAACACTGTGATGATCATCCACTTCGGTGTCACCTTTGGCTTTGACCACAAGATCAAAAGTACCATGAACCGCAAAAAGCGTCAGCATATGATCTAAAAAGGGTACCCCGCTGTCCACATCGGATGTCCTTTGCCCGTCAATATTAAAATCGAGAACTATATCGGTTTCCAACGTCTTTCTGCAAATACTTGCCCGTCGTTTATTAATCTTTTTCCCCATGACTCCCTTAGCTGGTAAATATTCAAAATAATCAGTACAACCAAGCCCTGCACGTAACCACAATAACGGAAATGCACCGACCACACTTCCACCCGACAGGAACAAAACAAAGATATTATCAGTAATACTCTAACGCAGACAAGCTGCCATTAAGTGCCTTGTTTCTGCTATGAACCCGTTAAGTTGAACATTACCTTTATTTTCTTGTTTTTCTTTACAGATTTTATGGAGTAAGGCACTAAACATAAAAGCACATCATACTTTATCCTGTAAAAACCTTCTCTACTTTTTATGACAGGCCGGGGAAAATAATTATGCCCATATTCTACAATCAGCAGGTAATAAGTCCATCCTTGCCCATCGGATATTTGGGGATATTAAAAACAAAGACACTCCAAGAGTAGTACAACATGTTGATAATAAGAAAAATCCGGTTATCAGCGGTAGACAAAAAAACCACGTTGGTAATCCCAAAGAGCGCATAATAAAAAAATAATTATACGAGCCACCAACATACAACGTGCAATCAACTAATTAATTTAATAGTAAAAAATTATAGCTGACCATTTTTCCTATGTGTAAAATTCAGGAAACTTATAATAATGCAATCACCGCAGTTCAGCACTTAGCATGGGCGCAAGAAGAGTACAAACTTGCCAATTACGGGATTTGGGTTATAATAGAAAAACCGGTATTGATACTTTTTGATTGACACAGGGAGTAAGACCTTGTATAAACACCGCAGTTTTGTCTTATGAAAATGCAACGTGCGGGAATAACTCAGTGGTAGAGTGTAACCTTGCCAAGGTTGAAGTCGCGAGTTCGAATCTCGTTTCCCGCTCCACAAATATTATAAAAGGTTCGACACTGTTCGAACCTTTTTTTATTAACTAATTGATCGACCATTATAGAGGGATCCAATGAAAACTTATATTGCCCCAGTCAACGAGATCGAAAAGAAGTGGTACATTGTTGACGCTGAGAATAAGGTGCTGGGCAGATTAGCGTCGGAGATTGCCAGTCGTCTGCGTGGAAAACATAAACCAACATTTTCCACCTTCATTGATAATGGTGATTTTATAGTCGTGACCAACGCCGAAAAGGTTGTCCTCACCGGGAATAAAATTAATGACAAAAAATATTACCGACACAGCGGTTATATAGGCGGTATAAAAGAGACGTCGGCCAAAGAACTGCTGGCTAAGCACCCCACCGACCTGATCACTAAAGCGGTTAAGGGTATGCTGCCGAAAAACAAGTTGGGCCGTGCCCAGCTCAAAAAGCTGAAGGTATACGCCGGGAAGAATCATCCCCACGCGGCCCAGGAACCCGTTGAATTGGTCCTCTAACGCAGATAAGCTGCAAGTAAGTGCCTTGTTTCCGTTATGAACCCGTCAAGTTAAACATCACTTTTATTTTTTTTTGTTTTTCTTTGCAGGTTTTATGGAGTAAGGCACTAATATCCTTTTGATATTTTAAAGACACCTACCCCGAACACCGGGATCAGATTTCTACTCTGGAGAAAATAGACATGGCTCAAGATCGTTTTTATGCCACAGGAAAAAGGAAAAATGCCATAGCTAGGGTATGGCTAACGGCCGGCACCGGCAAGGTAATTGTCAATAAGATAGATGCGAACAATTATTTTGGCAGAATCTTCAAAGAACATAAAATCACCAAGCCCTTCAAAGTAACCGACACAGTGGAACAGTATGATGTTGTCGCCACTTTAAAAGGTGGCGGGAAATCAGCCCAAGTTGATGCGTTGTGTCACGGCATTTCCAAGGCATTGCTTGAAACGAACCCAGACAACAGGCTTCCCCTTAAACAATCCGGGCTCCTCACCCGTGACCCCCGTATGAAAGAACGAAAAAAATATGGGCAAAAAGGTGCCCGCGCCAAGTTCCAATTCTCGAAACGTTAAAAAACGGGCGGCTGTTCTTTATTTTCCCGCCGCCTACCAATCGGCGTGTGGTTTAGTGCCTTACTCCATAATCCTGTAAAGAAAAACAAGAAATAAAGGTAATGTTCAACTTAACGGGTTTATAACAGAAACAAGGCACTTACTTGCAGCTTGTCTGCGTTAGAAGTGATATAACAGTGCTTCATTACCATGGAGGAAAACAGTCGGGCTGTTTTCCTCCATTCTCGTTTTACGCCGTCGCCCTATTAGCCCGTAGGAGGAAACGACCATGCTTAAAGTTGGTATAATCGGCGCATCCGGCTACACCGGCGCCGAACTCTGCCGCATCCTCAGCAATCATCCGCAGGTGCAATTAACAGCCGCCACATCCAGAAAATATTCGGGTCAAACCTTAACAAGTGTCTACCCACACCTGCACGAAAAAACAGACCTAAATTTTACAGACAGCCCCATCACTGAACTCTGTAACAAAGCTGATTTCTTTTTCACGGCTGTCCCACATAAAACGGCAATGAATCTGGTTCCGGTACTCCTCGAGAAAGGCAAGAAAGTCGTCGATCTCTCCGCCGATTTCCGTATCCGCAATGTTGATGTCTATGAAGAGTGGTATCAACCCCATTCGTCACCACAACTTTTGACGCAGGCCGTCTACGGCCTTCCTGAACTGCGAAGAAAGGAGATCGCCGCATCCAGACTCGTTGCCAACCCAGGCTGCTATCCGACTTCCATTATCCTCGCTTTGGCACCCCTGTTAAAGGCCGGGGCCATCCGGCCGCAAACAATCATTGCCGACTGTAAATCCGGTACCACCGGGGCCGGACGCACCGCCCAGACCTCCACCCTTTTTTGCGAGGTACACGACGGTTTCAGGGCCTATAAAGTGGGGCGCGCCCATCGCCACACACCGGAAATAGAGCAAGAACTGGGGTTATTGGCCGGTCAGTATTTTACCATCTCTTTCACCCCCCATCTCCTCCCCGTCTCCCGTGGTATACTCAGTACTGTCTACGCCGATCTCCTGCCGAATTTCAGTAGAAAAGATATTGAATTACTATATTTGCAACAGTACGGCAACGAACCGTTTATCAGAATCCTCGATGAAGATGTTTTCCCCGCCACCCAGTATGTGAGGGGTTCCAATTATTGTGATATTTCCTTTAAAATTGATTCAACTACCCACCGGATAATAGTCCTCAGCACCATCGATAATATAGTAAAAGGTGCATCGGGGCAGGCTGTACAAAATATGAACCTGATGTGTGGATATGAAGAGACAACCGGCCTCACAGGCAGCCCTGTTTTCCCATAGATAGTGCCGACTGCCTGTGTTAAGCCCCGTTTTCCCAAATCACCTGTAAAAATGTCCTGTATGGCTGCTTTAACACGAAAGACACGAAATATTCGTCTTATTATTGCCTATGACGGTACCGGTTACTCCGGTTGGCAACGACAGAAAAACGGTACCACCATCCAGGGAGAAATTGAACATTTTCTACATCATATAACCAGAGAACCCGTTGTCCTCCACGGCGCAGGCAGGACCGATGCCGGGGTACACGCCGACGGTATGTGCGCTCATTTTATCAGCCACACCCGCATAAACTGTGCAGATCTACAATCAGGATTAAACTCCCTGCTTCCCGGTTCCATTCGCATAGTTTCGGTGGAGGATACGGATCTGCACTTTCATTCCCGTTTCCATGCAAAGGGTAAGCATTACCAATATTCACTGTACCTCGGCAAGGTTCATCCACCCAGACTCAGGCTGTATTCACTGCATATACCGTTTACAATCAACCTGCAGATCATACGTGACTGTTTGCAACTTATAGAAGGAACCCACGATTTTTCATCATTTGAAAACAGCGGCTCCAGGGATAAAAGCGTCCGGGGCGGCAAAGGAGCCGTCAGGACAATATATCTGGCTCGGCTCGCGGAAAAATCCGCAACAGAGTTAAACTTTGATTTCAAAGGAGACGGCTTCCTGCGACAAATGATCAGAAACATGGTGGGAACACTTCTGGATGCGGGAAGAGGAAGAATAACAGTTGCGGAGTTCTCAACCGCCCTCCAGGCAAAGGACAGAACGAAGGGTGGCCCCACCGCCCCCGCCCATGGACTCTGCCTGAAAAGGGTATTTTATTAACCCGGATTAACCGATCGGCTAAGTATCTGTCCTACTTTTTCATAGCTGAATGTCTGGCCAGTAAAGACTGTAACTTCCACGGTGACGACAGACATATCCTCGAATCATCACAGATGGTCATAACATCACAAAACGAAAGAAATTCTTTTAAGGCGTCACCTGCATCAAGGTCACGTCTCTGGATAATTCTCAGGGTCCTTTTCATATCCAACCCTTCGATCTTCAAACCCTTCAACCAACCATGCTCCGCCTCTCTACAAATGCACAGCGCGGAAAGACAGGCAATACCCGCCCCGGATTCGACTGCCCGTTTCACGGCCTCCGGATGACCCATTTCCATCACGATCTGCACATCATCCATATACCGACCGAATTTTTGACTTATTGTGGAGGCCGTACCCGATCCGGTCTCACGCATAATCCACTTTTTACCCTTCAGATCAGTTGTAATATCAAAGACTTCATTATGGGCCAAGGGATCGGTTGGGCCACAAAGGACAACGAGCTCATCTTCAAACCACGGCCTTGAGACAATCTCCTCCTTGCCGGACAGGGGACCTTCAACAAAACCAATATCCATCTCCGAATCGAAGACCAGTTTTTCAGCGTATCTGGTGTTATAGACGAGCAGATCCACATGTACATTGGGGTGAATCCGTTTAAAGGCACCAATCAGATAGGGAAGAATGTAGTTGCCTAGGGTGGTACTGGCCACCACTTTCAGACGACCATCAAGCTTATCATTGCGCTCGGACATGGTGGTCTCGATACTGCTTACCTGGGTGGTAATATCTTTTGCCAAGGGCAATAAAAACCTGCCCCTTGCATTTAATAACAGGCTCCGTCCATGTCGATCAAAAAGAGAGCCGCCGAGCTGATTTTCAAGTTCTGCCAGGGCCATACTGACAGCGGATTGAGTGACAAACAACTTTTTGCTGGCCTTAGTGACCTGGGCTGTCTCTGCTACCGCTATAAATATTTCAAGTTGCCTTAGCGTAATAGACATAGCTATTCTCCAGGTTACTTAATATTTTTTAAAAAACTATCTAATGCCTGTTAGGAAATAAGATATTTCGAAACCTACACCATCTACAACCAAAATCCAGCACAGTAATCCCGCCGAACCATCTTCATTATCAAGACTTGAAATCGTTTATCCCCCTGCGCCGTTAATGCCCCACACCTCCGGCGGATAAACATAGATTCCGAGCCCGTCATTGCAAAATTAATAACAACAAAATTCAAGTATTGACATGACGCCACCACCCCCTCTTGTTACAGTTGATACTATAGCATTTCCTGGCAGTTTAACAAGTTTTTTTAGGTAAGCAAATTACGTCGGCAGCCATGGTCTACATGTCCCGTACCAGCCATATGCCGAATGAGTTTCTTATTGACACACCCATGACAATTATTTAAGATAGGCGCCTATCGGATACAGGTAGAATACATCGTGCGACAGAATTGTAACGTATCAGCATTGTGTTAGATTTTAATACAATCGCCACAAGGAATTCATCATGGGACATCAATTCACAACTTTTCTTTACCAGGAAAATGTTCTCTGGATAGCCGCCTTTACCCTCGGTGGATTAGCCTTTGCTCTTACCCCCATTTGTATCGTCTACCTGTTTATGCCGCGCCGGACCAGGCAGATCAGTAATAAATCGTTACAATTCATAGAATGCGGTATGGATCCAATTGGAGACAGCTGGATACGATACGGTGTCGTCTTCTATCTCTATGCCCTGATTTTCCTCGCTTTTGACGTTGACGTTCTCTTTCTTTTCCCCGTTGCCACTGCATACAACGATGCAATATTTGCATCTTCTATACGTGATTTTATTGAGATATTTTTGTTCGTAGGAATATTATCGCTCGCAGTAGTTTATGCATGGATCAAGGGAGTATTTAAGTGGGAACGCAAAACGTACCTTCGTCAGTAGTTCAATTTGCAATCGCGGATAAACTGATCAATATCGGCAGGGCAAACTCCCTGTGGCCCCTCACCTTCGGCATCGCCTGTTGTGCCATTGAGATGATGGCGACCGGTTGTGCCAGGTTTGATATGTCACGGTTTGGTGCGGAGGTGTTTCGCCCCTCCGCCCGCCAAAGTGATGTTATGATAGTTGCCGGAACCATCACCAAGAAAATGATGCCGGGCATTAAGACTCTCTACGACCAAATGCCGGAGCCCAAATGGGTTATGGCCCTTGGTAACTGTGCCATCTCGGGCGGGCCTTTTGCTTTTGAAGGACAGTACAGTATCGTTCTTGGCGCCGATGAATTTCTACCCGTGGATGTATATATTCCCGGCTGTCCCCCCCGCCCGGAGGCCCTCCTCCAGGGGATTATCGAACTGGAACACCTCGTCTCGGACTGGAAACGGTGGAAAAATCCCGAGGCTGCATAGATACAGCCGTTTAATCGCATACACCAACCGTAATAACAAGATTTTGTAGTATTCTGCGGAGCTATTACATATGATTTTTGAAAAGACGCGACTAGCCCTCGAAAAACTGCTTCCCCAAGCAGATCCGGCGGATGCTGTTCCGGAGAATGCGGGGGATGTTGATGATATTGAAGGAACCGCCCCTGAAGAGCCACGTAAAAATGGTATTATGGCCTGTGATTACAAAGTACACGGCTATCATCTTGACGCCCAGGTTGCCCCGGATCAGCTCCTCGACGCTGTGGCGATCCTCGATACATTTGAATTTTTCCTTGAAAGCATAACCGGTGTCGACTGGATCAAAGACGACCAGTTTGAGGTCGTGTACGATTTCAGCCGCTATGATTTTGATTGCTGTCGAGTGGTGATCAGGACACGGGTTGCTCGCTCCCAACCCTCCGTACCCACCATCTCCTACCTCTACAGCGGCGCCAACTGGCACGAACGCGAAACCCATGAATTTTTCGGTATAAATTTTGAGGGACATCCGAATCTTGTCCCCCTTCTTCTTCCCGAGGATGCTGACTTTCATCCACTCCTAAAGGATTTTAAGGCATGAGTTCCCCAATACAGGTACAACCTGACGAAACATTCGTTCTCAATGTCGGCCCCCAACACCCCGCAACCCATGGTGTGTTAAGGGTTAAAATGGAAATGAACGGCGAATATATCGTCAATGCCGAGACCGTAATTGGCTATATTCACAGAATGCACGAAAAAATGGGGGAGATAAAGACCTATCCCCAATTCCTGATGAACCTCAGCCGTATGGATTACCTCGGCGCCATGGGCTATTCCCACGGCCACGTACTCCTCGTTGAAAAAGCGGCTGGCATAGAGGTACCCGAACGGGCTGAATATATCAGGGTCATCATGGTCGAACTCAACCGCATTGCCTCGCATCTTTTCTGGTTCGGCGCCTTTGTTATGGATCTCGGCGGTTTTAGCCCCCTTATGTACGCCCTGCAGGATCGGGAATATATCCTCGACATGATGGAGGCGGTTACCGGTTCCCGCCTCACTTATTGCTATTTCAGATTTGGCGGATTGTATAACGATATTGACGATGACTTTATCGCTGCGGCCAGGCGTTTTATCCCCCGCATGAGGAAATCACTGAAAAAATATCATAAACTCGTCACCGACAATATTATTTTTCATAAAAGATTAAAAGACATTGCCCCCCTCACCCCCGAAATATGCCGCAAGTACGGAGCATCGAGCGCAGTCGCCAGGGGATCGGGAATAAATTTTGACGTGCGCAAAAATGAGCCGTATTCGGTTTATCCCGAATTTGATTTCGACGTACCCGTCTATCACGAATGTGACTCTCTGGCCAGATACAATGTACGAATGGACGAGATGGAACAATCCCTGCGGATCGTTGAACAGGCGCTGGATAAACTCCCGGACGGACCTATTATGCCCAAGAAAAAACCTAAATTAATCAAACCACCGGTCGGCGACTATTATCAGGCAGTGGAGACGGCCCGCGGCAGCTTCGGCATCAGGCTGTTCAGTGACGGCACAAAAACACCATACAGACTGAAACTTCGCTCCCCCACCTACTCAAACATGCATTTATTTGACGAGGCGTGCCGGGGCATGATGATCATGGACGCCCTCGCCTTCATGGGCAGCCTTGATCTGGTAATTCCCGAAATTGACAGGTAAGAGGAGATTCTATGCATTTAACATTAGTCAATGTCATTATTGCGGTAATCATAGCAATCGCCTTTGCAGCACTCAACGCCGCCTACCTGGTCTGGGCGGAACGCAGGGGAGCAGCCCGTATACAGCGACGCCCCGGACCAAACATAAACGGGCCTTTCGGCCTGCTGCAACCGCCCCTTGACGGTATAAAACTGATGACCAAGCAGCTGATGATTCCCGGGGGCGCCGACAAGGTTCTTTTTATTGCGGCACCGGTACTGGCCATGTTTCCGGCAATCATGAGTTTTGTCACCATTCCCTTCAGTGACACCATAGTTGCCAGGAATATGAACGTCGGTATCCTGATGATCTTTGCTTTTGCCTCCATGGGCGGAATGTCCCTTCTTTTCGCCGGTTGGAGTTCGAGAAACAAGTATGCGATGATGTCCTCCGTTCGTGCCGTATCCCAAGCGGTGGCTTACGAAATTCCCATGCTTATAACCACTATCACCGTGGTAATGATGACAAAGTCGGTCAACCTGATGGAGATTGTCCACCAACAGGGAGGCTCTTTATTTAACTGGAACATACTGCCCCTGCTCGGTGATTCCCACAATGCTCTTATGCCCCTTTCTTTCCTGATCTTTTTCACCTGTACCCTGGCGGAAACCAACAGGGCTCCATTTGACCTTGGAGAGGCGGAAAGTGAGTTGGTGGCCGGTTTTCACACGGAGTACGGCAGCATGGGTTTCGGTCTGTTTTTCATGGGTGAATACGCAAACATCGTTATCGGATCCTGCATGACCGTAATTCTCTTTTTAGGCGGATGGAATGCCCCCTTCCCGTTCCTTAACTTTATTCCCGGTGTATTGTGGTTCTTACTCAAACTCTACGTACTGATTGCAATCTTCATCTGGATACGTTGGACCTTTCCCAGGACAACCATTTACGGACTTTTAAACCTCAGCTGGAAAATTCTCATCCCGCTTTCTCTGTTCAACCTGCTGTTTACCGCAGGATTAATAAAGGTTTTTGCATAATGGTCACCTATTTTAGCGAAATATACCACGGATTAATAAGCCTTTTTATCGGCATGGGAATCACCTTTAAAGAGTTTTTCAAGCCCACGGTCACCGTCTCCTATCCTTACGAGACACTGACAATGTGTGAAAAATACCGTGGACATATCGAGCTTGTCGCAAACGAGGACGGCAAACCGAAATGTGTGGCCTGCGGACTATGCCAGAGGGCTTGTCCATCCGGATGTATATCCCTTGCCGGCAAAAAACCGGAAGGTGAAAAAAAGAAAGTTCTCAGCAAATACACCCTTGATTTCACCAGGTGTTCTCTCTGCGGATCATGCGTTGAAGCATGTAATTTCAGCGCAATAGAATATTCCAAAGAATACAACCTGGCTAGCACGAGAAGGGAAGATTTTATCTTTGACCTTCTGAAACGTCTGGAGGAAAGAAATTCATGAACCCTGCAACGGTTGGCGGTCCCGCTCTTCTCAGTATTGACGGCATGGTCGGGATTGTGTTTTTGCTTATGATCGCAATCACCATAATCGGCGCCCTGATCGCCTGCAATTCAGAGCGGCTTGTGCGGGCCATTGCCGGCCTCATTGTCTGTTTTGTCGGCGTGGCCGGTCTCTACTATTTTCTCAACTCTCCTTTTGTGGCCATGATGCAGATCCTTATCTACGTGGGGGCGGTTGCCGTTACCATTTCTTTTGCCATAATGCTTGCAGCCCCGGAGGAAAAGAGAAAGGTTGGGCTCAGCGGCCCTCTGGTCGGCCCTCTTGCTTTCGGAACCGCCGCTCTCCTGAGTGGCGCCCTTATCACCCTTGTCATGAAAACCAGCTGGCACAGTTCTGCAAAAATCAACGACGGCTCCATTAAAACCATTGGTTTAAAATTACTCACCGACTACTCAATGGTCTTTGAACTTGTTTCCATCGTATTACTTATTGCCATTCTCGGCGCCTTGGTAATCGCCGGAACAGGGAGGGAGAAATAATGGTTTTATTAACACTGTACAACGATATCAATACCTTCCTTATTATTGGCGCTCTGCTGTTTGCCATGGGTGTTTACGGTATCGTCACCCGTCGAACATTGATCGGCATGCTCATTGCCGCAGAACTTATTTTGGCAGGGGCGTCGGTAAACTTTATGGCCTTTAATCGATTCACCGCACCGGACCCTGTGGTAGGACAGGTCTTCACCCTTTTTATCATGGCCATAGCCGCCGCTGAAGCGGCTATCGGCCTCAGTATTATTATCGCCGTGTATCGACAGTTTAAGTCCATCAACACTGAAAAAACTGTACAACTCAAAGGATAATCAAGGAGCCGGTCGGCATGGAATACAAACTAATCATCGCCCTACTCATCCCGCTCATGGCAACACTTGGGGTAATGTTCAAAGGAGGAAACGAAAACATCCGTGAGGCTATTTCATCTATTTCTTCGATCCTGTTGTTATTGGTTGTGGGATCCATGATACCCGATGTACTGCACGGAAACACTCTTACATTCCCTATGTTTACACTGGTCCATGGGATAACGGTTACCCTGAGAGCTGATCCCATGTCCATGATCTTTGCAATTGTCGCGTCTTCCCTGTGGACCATAGCCGTCTTCTATTCCATGGGCTATATGCGTGGCCTTAAAGAGCACGCCCAAACCCGTTTCAATGCCTGTTTTGCCCTGGCCATCTTCGGAGCCATCGGAGTTGCATTCTCGGACAATCTCTTTACGATGTACCTTTTTTACGAAATTGTATCCGTCTGCACATATCCCCTGGTTGCCCATCACCAGGATGATGAAGGATACAGTGGCGCCAGAAAGTATATAATTTACCTCACCACCACCGCCAAGGGTTTTCTTCTCCCGGCCATCATCCTTATCTACGTACTGACAGGCACCCTTGATTTTGCTCCCAATATTTCCACGGGCATCTTCCCCGCCGGGGTTAACGAAGTTCTTGTTATAATGCTCTATATATTCTGTATTTTCGGTTTTGCCAAAAACGGCATTATGCCGTTTCACCACTGGCTACCCGGAGCAATGGTCGCCCCGACCCCCGTCTCCGCCCTGTTACATGCGGTGGCGGTTGTCAAAGTGGGTGTGTTTTGCACGACAAGGGTCATGCTTTACACCTTCGGCACCGATCTCATGCACTCCTTGAACCTTGGCATCCCCACGGCATATTTTGTCAGCATAACCATCCTTGCCGCATCGATCATTGCCCTGTCCAAGGACAATCTAAAGGCGCGCTTGGCCTACTCAACGGTGAGCCAACTCTCCTACATTATTCTGGGTGTTGCCCTGTTGACCAATACCGGAATCGAGGGTGGACTGATCCATATCGTAAATCACGCCTTTGCCAAAATAACTCTGTTTTTCTGTGCAGGCGCCATCTATGTTACCACCCACAAGAAATATATCTCTGAGATCGATGGTCTCGGCAAGACCATGCCGTTTACCTTCGGAGCCTTTGCAATTGCCTCCCTCAGCATGATAGGAGCGCCCCCCGTCGGCGGGTTTATCACAAAGTGGAATCTCCTCATCGGTTCCGTTCAGGCGCACCAGCTCGGTATTCTACTTATTTTAATCGCAAGTACCATGCTTAATGCCGCCTATTTCGCCCCGATCACCTACAGGGCATTTTTTGCAAAACGCCCCGCGGGTGAGTCATTCACCGGGATAAAAGAGGCCCCCCTTGCCATGCTTATCCCCATCATTATTGCATGTACTGTATCAGTTTTACTTGGTATTTTCCCCAACTTCATGTTGCAATTTGTAAAGGCGGTGACAGGATGATAATCAACTCTATTGACTACCTGAAAGAGCGACTGCAAAACACCAGAATCTTTTTTTATATTGGTGTCGCGATCATGCTTGTCTGGACTGTTGTGGGCGTCGACAGCCACCATGCGCATACATGGCTGGAGGCTCACATCCCCTGTTTCTGGTCAATTTTCGGTCTGCTTTCCTGCATAGTGCTCATCTATTTTACACGATGGTTTGGTAAAAGCGGAATTATGACCCGTGAGGATTACTATGACAACTAGTTTCATCCACCCGGCCCTGATCTTAATCTTAGGTGCCCTTATACTACCACTGATCAAGGAACCATTCAGGAAGATCTATCTCTGCGCTGTACCGATAGTTACCCTTCTCGATGTTATTTACCTCAGTTCCAACCCAGGCGTCTACGGCGTTATCAAGTTTATGGAAAACGACTGGACCCTGGTATTCGGACGTGTGGACAGGCTATCCATGATCTTTGCGTTTATAATGGCTTTAATGGGTATTATCGGCACCATTTACGGCCTCCATGTAAAAGACAATTTACAGCATATCGCCGCCTGGTTTTATGTGGCCGGCAGCCTGGGAGTCATCTATTGCGGCGACTACCTTGTTCTCTTCCTTTTCTGGGAACTAATGGCCTTTGCTTCGACTTTTCTTATCTGGTTTAACAGGGACAGAGGTTCTCTGGCTGCCGGATACAGATATCTGCTCGTACATACTTTTGGGGGAGTCCTCCTGCTCCTCGGTTTTGTCCTGCGCTATCAGGCCACTGGAAATTTAGATTTCGTAACCCTCAACGAGGCTAACATCCAGACGTATACCTGGTTAATTTTAGCCGGACTAATGTTAAACGCCGCCGTACCGCCGCTCCATTCATGGTTACCGGATGCCTATAGCAAAGCCACTACCACCGGTGCAGTCTTTATGTGCGCTTTTACTACAAAGACCGCAATTTACACCCTGATCAGGGCATTTGCGGGTTTTGATATCCTCATCGTTCTCGGCGTTGTCATGGCCGTTTACGGTATCGTCTATGCCATGATGGAAAACGATATACGAAGGCTGTTAGGTTGGGAGATTGTTTCCCAGGTCGGTTATATGGTCTCGGGAATCGGTATAGGTACTTCCCTTGCCATCAACGGCACATGCGCCCATGCCTTTGCCCATATCCTTTACAAAGGACTGCTCTTTATGGCCGCCGGAGCTATTATCCACAGCACGGGAAAATCAAAATTCACTGAACTGGGCGGACTATACAAGAAGATGCCTAAGACCTTATTTTTTATGGTGATTGGCGGTGTATCAGTTTCCGCTTTTCCATTCTTTTCCGGGTTTGTCAGCAAATCAATGATCATTACGGCCAGTTTTGAGTCACACCTGCTGCTGGCCGGATTCATCCTCACACTCGTCTCGGTGGGTACATTTCTGGTGGCCGGCTTACGTCTCCCATATCTTCTGTTTTTTGGTGAAAACAGGTGTAGTGAAGAGACATGGCAAAAGGCTGATGATCCGCCCTGGAATATGAACCTTGCCATGGCGGCAGCAGCCTTTTTATGTTTTGCAATTGGTACTTATCTGCCGTTTCTCTACAATATGCTGCCCTACGCCAGTGGTGGATACAATCCATATAATACAAACCACCTAAGTGAAACATTTCAACTTCTGGCCTTTACCGCAATTGCCTTTATCTACCTCAAAGACAAGCTCAAAGCCAGGGCAACCATCAGCCTCGACCTTGACTGGTTTTACAGAATAGGCGGCAGGGGTTTTTTATGGCTTGCCAAATATCCAATCCAGTGGCTGGATACGGTATGGGGAGCAACATACAGGGTTGTTGGCCTTTACTGTCTTATGACCACCGCCAGATTCTGGTCTTGGTTTGATTGGCACGCAATTGACGCCATCGTTGACGGAAGTGCCCGATGTGTCCGTAATCTCGGCAAGAGATTAAGCTGTGTTCTGCAACAGGGACAGATCCAACTAACAATATATTTTTCCGTGACGTTTGCCGCAATTCTTCTAATGTCTTACGTCTGGCTATAACTTTTTGAACTCAAGGATCACTGGTAATGGATCAACTATTGATTAACTCCGGCTTCCCCATTTTAAGCGCCCTTATCTTCCTGCCTCTGGCGGGTGCCATACTGCTCTTTTTCGTCAACAATGAAGCAATATGCCGATACTGGTCTCTATTGGTGACTGCCGTTGTCGCCCTCCTCTCTCTCCGTCTTTTACTAGGTTTTAACCAAGCCACCAGCAAATTCCAATTTGCCGAACATCACGTATGGATAGATACGTTCAATATTAATTACACGATCGGAGTTGATGGCATATCCATACTGCTTGTGCTGCTGACCACCTTTATTATGCCGTTTTGCGTCCTGGCCTCTTGGACTTACATAAAGACGCGCGTAAAATCTTTTATGATATGTCTGCTGGTTATGGAAACCGCGATGATTGGTGTTTTTGTGGCCCTTGACTTTGTCCTCTTCTACGTATTATGGGAGGCCATGCTGATCCCGATGTACCTATTAATCGGGATATGGGGCGGGCCACGCAAAATTTATGCTTCCATCAAATTTTTTCTCTATACCTTGACGGGTTCAATCCTCCTTCTCGTCGCCATTCTCTGGTTGTACACGGAAAATAACTACAGTTTTTTTATCCCGGACTTAATGTGGCAAAACTACTCTCACACCAGTCAACTATATATTTTTACGGCGTTTTTTCTGGCCTTTGCCATTAAGGTACCCATGTTTCCATTTCATACCTGGCTGCCCGCAGCACATGTTGAAGCGCCGACGGCTGGATCGGTAATTCTAGCCAGCATTCTCCTGAAAATGGGTACATACGGTTTCCTGCGTTTTGCCCTGCCGATCACACCGTATGCCACAGTTTATTTTGGCCCGTTTGTACTCTGGCTCTCCATTGCCGGTATTATTTACGGTGGTTTCACCGCCCTTGCCCAAAGCGACATGAAAAAACTTATCGCCTATTCTTCAGTGGGACATATGGGTTTTGTCACCCTGGGAATCTTTGTGCTCAACAGCGATGGACTTGAAGGATCCATTCTGCAAATGGTTAACCACGGTATCACCACCGGCGCACTATTTCTTTGTGTTGGCATGATTTACGAGAGAACGCACAGCAGGGAATTACGATCGGCCACCGGAGTGGGTAAATATATGCCGATCTTTGTCACTTTTCTCGCCTTTTTCTCCCTGTCGTCATTTGGTTTTCCCGGCACCAACAGCTTTATCGGTGAATTTATGATACTGGCCGGTGCATTCGAACCGGACATATCCCTACAAAAGTTTCCGTATCTTGCCCTTGCCGCCATACCCGGAGCAATACTGGCGGCCGCCTATATGTTGCGCATGTTACAGAAAATAATATGGGGTGGCACCGACAACCCCGATCAGTCATGGCTCACCGATCTAAATATGCGTGAAATTATTACCCTGGCCCCGTTTTTACTTTTCGTTTTCTGGATCGGCCTGGGGCCGCAACCGTTTGTCGACCTGATACACACCAGCGTAACTGATCTCATTCATCATCTTAATACACACCAGGACCATGTTATTGCTGCAGGTAACATGATGGTGCACTGAAAATTATGAGTCACTTTAAAGCACTCAACAATTAAGACCTCGTAAAGGTAATATGATGCTATTTCTACCTGAATTAACACTGTTAGGCGCCGGACTGGTTCTCTTTACATTCAGCCTGGGTAAACCCAGTAGCGCAAGGATGCGGGTTGTCGCGCTGACACTGGCCGCCATCATCCTTGTCGCATCACTACTCGGTCTCAACAGCCGCGGGACAATGTTTTTTAACGCTTACCAGGTAACTTTTTTCTCGCAGCTGTTCAAGGCCCTGATTGGTGCGGCGACCCTGATTATCCTGGCATTCTGCGAAAATCATCCCAGTATCCCGGAAAGAAAACAACCCGAATATTATCTGTTCATGTTTATGTCAGTACTGGGCCTTATGATGCTTGTCTCCAGTGTTGAGTTTATAGCTATTTTTATCGCCCTGGAACTGTCTTCATTTGCCGTGTATATCATGGTACCGATGAGAGGAACCACGGATCATGAAGAATATCAAAACGAAGCTGGTATTAAATACCTCCTCTACGGGGTAGTGGCAACCGGCTTTATGCTCTTTGGCATGAGTTATCTTTTTGGTTTAACTGGCTCCACCCAACTGGACGTCATTGCTTCTCAATTAAGCCAATTGGGAAATCAGCCCGTTGCAATCGTCGGCATAGCTCTTGTCTTGGCAGGTTTCTTCTATAAACTGGCCCTCTTTCCTTTTCATTTCTGGGTACCTGATGTTTACAAAGGCGCGGCCAACGAAACCACCGCATTTATCGCCGTGGTCCCAAAACTGGCAGCCGTTGCCGTCCTTATCCGTCTCACCTCTTTTATAGGGGCAGACAATGGAACAATCGTCGATGTTCTTATGGTCTGTGCCGTCTCATCCATGTTTTACGGCAACCTATCGGCCCTGGTACAAAAGGACGTAAAACGTTTACTCGGTTTTTCCGGCATAGCCCATGCGGGCTTTGTTCTTGTCGGCTTACTCACTTTTCAGATCGAGAGTTTTGCCACCGCAGCCTATTATATAACCGGTTATCTTTTTATGAACCTCGCCTGTTTTCTCGTTATCTGCTGTGTTGCTGAAAATGGTCGAAATGTAACCATTGACGACTTTACCGGATTACACAAAAGGGCACCGATTCTCGCAATCACTTTGACCGTTGGTCTTTTTGCCCTGGCGGGAATTCCTCCCTTTGTTGGATTTACGGGGAAATTCATGCTCCTCCTCGGCGCTTTAAAGCAGGGTCACCTCCCTCTGGTTGTCCTGGCCGCGTTTAATACGGCCATAGCCATCTACTACTACCTTTCAATCGTCAGAGTGACGTTCTGTACCGATTCAAAGGATCGGAGCAATATTGCAAGTGGTTTCATGATCAACAGTCTGGCAGTTCTTCTGATATTGGTGATAGTAATGATGGGGGTGATACCATCCACATTTATCAACATTGCCACACGTGCAATAAAGACCATAATGTAACCCAAACCGGTAGAGACAAAAACATTGTCAAACCCGATGGGTCATAGAATATGGTATAAATATGCTGGTTCCCCGATGCATTCATGGCTTTATATTATCCTTTTTATTATTCTGACGTCATTCGTTCTGGAAACGGTGTTGTCGATTCTCAATATAAAAGTACTTTCCCCCGAACTTCCGGAAGAATTTTCGGATGTCTATAACAGCGAAGATTACGCGCAATCCCAGGAATACACAAAGGCAACAACATTTTTCTCTTTAATCGAAAACGGATTTACTACCACAATAACTATTTTATTTCTTACGGACGGAGGCTTCAACTTAATTGATATCTGGGCCAGAAGCTTTGAGTTTACAGAGATCGTTACGGGTATCGTATATGTAGGCACTTTAATGTTTCTTTCATTTTTGATCTCTCTGCCCTTTTCAATCTACTCCACCTTTGTAATTGAGAATCGCTTCGGCTTCAACCGGACCACCCCTTCAACATTTGCCGTCGATATCCTTAAATCGATTTTCTTAACAACAGTGATCGGCACACCTGTATTGGCACTGCTTTTATGGTTTTTCGGTACCTACGGACCAGTTGCCTGGTTTCTTTGCTGGTTGAGCATAACGATTATAACCATCCTTTTACAATTTCTCGCACCGATACTGATCCTACCCCTTTTTAATACTTTTACTCCCCTGGAACAGGGATCATTGCAGGAAACAATCCGTTCTTACGCAGAAAAAGAAAAGTTCACCATCCAGGGAATCTACACAATGGATGGCTCCAAAAGATCCACAAAAGCCAACGCCTTTTTCTCGGGCTTTGGTCGTTTCAGAAAAATTGTCTTTTATGACACTCTTCTTAAAACCCTTAATAATTCTGAAATTTTGGCCGTTCTTGCCCACGAAATGGGGCATTTCAAGCTTAAACACATTTTAAAATCTACGGTTGCAGCAATATTACAAACGGGGATTATGTTCTATATACTCTCCTTCTTCCTTGATAACAGTGACATATCAACAGCATTTCAAATGGAGCATATATCAATTTATGCAAGCCTTGTATTTTTCGGGTTTATCTATTCACCAATCAATATATTTATTTCGCTATTTTTCAACGCCGCCTCACGCAGACATGAATTTGAAGCGGATAAGTATGCTTTGCAAACACTTAATACCGCCGACACCCTGATAAGCAGTCTAAAAAAACTCAGCCAGGCCAATCTCAGTAACTTAACTCCCCATCCCCTTTATGTTTTTTTTTATTACAGCCATCCACCTGTCCTGACACGGATCCAAGCACTAACCCATGCTTCCCATGAACATTCTTAAAAACAACGGCATTCAAACTGTAACTATCTGGAAATATAGCATTATCAAATCCAACCTTATCATATTGACCAAAACATTATAATATAACCCTTGACACCAGCGTTATGAGGGTGGTTATCTTAATAGATAGTGATGGTGATATTTTACATTCTTTCCGCTTTTCCATAGGCGATTAAAAACATCCCCACTACCTTCTATTTCCCCGGCATGGTTACAATGTAGTGATGTTTTCGGATGGTGTTGATATCATTTTTAACTCACAACTCGCTGCTTTTTTTGGGTAAATGTGATATAGTATCGTTTTAATTTTATATGAAAGTGGTTTCACTTTTGAGTCGCTTTCATTGTTCGTTGCGGCTGTGGCCTGAAAATTTGGTCCAGCCATGCTGGTTATTTTATAGTTTTTCGCCTTAGGAGAAAGCACCATGAAAAATAATACGTTGCGTACCCCGCTACTTCAGTCAACTGCACTCTTAGGAGGGGTTGTCATCCTTTTGGCAATTGCCGCCTCCTCGGCCTCCACCAGCAACAATAGTGGCGTTATTAGCGGTTTCATTGGAATCTTTAATGCAGTCGTTTTTGTAATTGGCCTGGTTTTAGCCCTGGCTGTCTCCATTGCCGTCCTTATCGCTATTTTTCTGGCAGCGGTTGCCATGGTCTCACCGGATCATGCCCGAAACATGTATTCGGATATAAAAAAAAATTTGGGTATTATAGCAGCAACTACTGGAAAACAATTATCTAATTGTAGAAACAATGCCGACCTGGAGGATTACAATCTAATGAAACTGGAGATTGATCGACTTCAAAAAAACAACAGTGACTTGCAAAACAGAATCAGCGAATTAAAAAAAGACGGTAGTGTTTTACAAAATGATTTCAACTCGTTAAGAGAAGACAATATTACCTTAAAAGCAACCATTGATGAACTAACCCAAACAATTGAAACCCTGAAAAACTCAGAGGCGGATATAAAACAACTGGTAGCTGATCTAGCAACCAAGGTCTCCACAGATACAAATCTTGATGTGGAAAAACAGCTAGAAACCCTAAAAGAAATGCACCTTACTGCTCATACCGAATTGGAAAAACTCAGCAATCGATTAGTAGTACTTGAATCACAATTGAACCAATCTCCGGTTGCCGGAATATTTTCCTACATGGAAGATAAAGATGACCAAGCACTGTTTATAAAGAAAATCAAGGAAGCTTTAAGTAAGGAGCTGACATATTCTCAAATTGACGAATTTTTGACAGAAAACCTACCCACCCACCTTGATACCATTATCAAAGATCACCCGGCGTTGACTAAAAATTATATTCGTAATTTACGTAGAGAATAGCCGACCATACCGACGGGTCTCTTATTTTTATTAACAGACCTGTTTAAAGAATAGCGATTTTGTAACCGCTTAAAAATATTTTTTACCTGCGGTTTTGGTAA
>CAZQOD010000028.1:0-27588 GCA_964594945.1 uncultured Desulfopila sp. | reverse complement strand
TTTCATGAAAATAAATATCCCTTTTATCAATGGACGTTATAAAACCATAGGACTCATGGGGTGACAATCTCCTGATAACCCCCTCAAGGGAAGCAAATTCACTTTGGTGCGGATTCTTCTTACTTTTCCTCTTCTTACGCTGAATCTCCTTTAGTTGCAATGTTAACACGTCAAAAGACTCGGTCAAGGCCGCTCGTACGCCCTCACCTCTCCGGGTTACAACAACCGTATCGTTGGGGACCGATGCCACCAGTTTAACCTCAAAGCCCCCCTCCTTATGATGGGCAGTGGCGGTAATGCTAACACGTAAGTGGAGAACAAAATTGGGGTAATGACGAATTAATTTCGCCTGTTCCTCCTGTATTTTTTTCTGCCAACCTTTACGTAATTCAACATTGCGGGCTTCGATCTTCAGTTCCATATGGTTCCTCCATCTCAGACTCAGGCAGTGGTACCACCACCGCTCACACATGCGTTCCGGGAAATTTGAAAATATATTCGGCTAAACAACAACCCGTAAACACATCCCATGCACGTCGTCACTGCTCCGGCGCAAAAAATTGCCCAACCAGCAAGCCACCGTCCGTAAACAACATGCTCTCATCATTATTATATTGCCACCTTCAGGAGAATCAAGGTCGGTGGTTCGTTTTCCGAAACAACCCCTTAATTAAACATTGTTTTCTTCACCCCTTGCTAAGAAAAGTGGATTTACCGGCCATTTCCAGTTATAATGTTTCGTTATTTTTAAAGCCGCTTGCAAACACCACCTAAATCTTATACGTAAAATATGAAACACGGCATTATCCTCCTGAATATGGGAGGACCCTCATCACTGGACGATGTTCACCCCTTTCTCTATAATTTATTTTCCGACAGACAGATTATCAAACTTGGCCCCGCCCTCCTCCAGAAACCCATTGCCTGGTACATCGCCCGCAAAAGAGCACCCAAAAGCAAAGAGATGTACAGACGGATAGGCGGCGGTTCTCCCTTAAACGCCATCACCCACGACCAGGCGCGGGCGTTGCAGTCAGCACTTGCCGACAGGGGCGATTTTGTGGTTACCGTAGCGATGCGCTACCTGCCCCCGTATGGAGAGGAGGCCCTGCAAATCCTGCTCGACCATGGGGTAAACGACATTACCGCCCTCTCCCTCTACCCTCATTTTTCCAGGGCAACAACGGGTTCATCCATCCAGCAACTCAACAAGGCTTATAAAAAACTCAATGCTGCAATACCGCTGCAAACTATCTCCAGCTGGCCGAACCAACCATCATATATCCAAGCGCTGGCGGACAATATCCTTGCCGGATTGCGCTCCTTTACCGACGAAAAAACGACAATTGTCTACAGCGCCCACAGTCTGCCGGTATCGTTTATCACCACCGGCGACCCCTATGTGGATCATATAAAAGATACCATCCGGTCCTTGGAAAAAATAATTGGACAAGAGGGTTCCCTCTGTTTCCAAAGCAGAAGCGGGCCGGTGGAATGGCTCTCTCCGTCTACGCCGGAGACCATTCAAAGCCTGGCCGAAAAAGGGTGTAAAAATATCCTCATGGTCCCGATCAGCTTTGTATCTGATCATGTTGAAACACTCTATGAAATCAATATCCTTTACAAAAAACAGGCCGCAGAGCTGGGCATGCGCCTTGAACAGTGCCAATCCCTCAACACCAATCCACTCTTTATCCAAGGCTTAAAAGAACTCGTCACACCTGGAAACAACGGATACGAACATTCATCAAAATGCCCAATCCCACCAAGGTAGTCAGCAGAGATGATCCGCCGTAGGAAACCAAAGGAAGTGGAATTCCCACAACGGGCAAAAAGCCCATAACCATAAACAGATTAATTACCGCCTGCCAAAAAATAAGCATTACGACACCGAAGGCCAGGAGTACTCCAAAACGATCTTTAGCATGCATGGCCACATATAACCCCCACAACAACATAAGAAAATAGGTGGCAACAAAAATAAGACTACCGGCAAAACCCCACTCCTCCGCCCATACCGAAAAGGCAAAATCGGTGTGACGCTCGGGCAAAAAATGGAGATGCCCCTGGGTTCCCTCCAGGTATCCCTTACCGAATTTTCCGCCACTGCCCACCGCGATTTTTGATTGCAGAATCTGGTAACCATGGCCCATGGGATCTTTTTCAGGATGGAGAAAGGTCTGAATTCGCTGTTTCTGATACGGTTTCAACAACTGTTCCCAGGCAAAAATAGCCAACCCGAAACCCAAGCCACCCATGGTGTTATAAGTTGACAGCTTCAGTTTCACAAACACCGTCATGGAAACAAAAATAATACCCAACATCAGAGCGGTACCAAGATCAGGCTGCAAAAGGATAAGGACAAAGGGCAGTGTTGTGAGAATGATAGGAACAAAGAGCTGTTTTACTGAATAACCGTCGACAACTTCCTTGCGCGAATAATAACTGGCCAAGGTAATTACCAACATCAACTTAGCCGGCTCGGACGGCTGCAACTTAAAAAAGCCTAGATTAATCCAGCGTTGGGCGCCACCCGCCGCATCACCTTTAAAATACGCCACCAGCAGTAACAGAATAACCAGCACATAAAAAGGATAATTCCAGAAGTGGAGTTCATGGTAATCGAAACTGAGGACAAAGAACACAACTCCAAACCCCATCAGGTAGAAATACCCCTGTTTCAGATATGGCGGCATTCCCGACCCAGACGACATACCAGACGCGCTGTAAAGATTAAAAAAAGCCATGATACAGATCAGGCAAACCAGCAGCATCAACACCATATCAAAATTTTCAAAAAAGCGTCTATCAATCCGAATCATTTAAAATTCCCCGCACCACCATCTTATCTCGTTTCTTCAATATTTATATCCAACCTGTCACTGAAATATTGATTAATGACCGCCCTGGCAATGGGTCCGGCCCCCGACCCCCCGTGCAGACCATGTTCAACTAAAACTGTAACCGCAATCTCAGGGTCGTCGGCGGGGGCATAACAGGTAAACCAGGCATGATCCCTGTATTTATAAGGGATATCCTTATCCTTTAAATGTCTGTACTGGGCAATTTTGACAACCTGTGCCGTTCCGGTCTTACCGGCGATTCTCAAATTTTTAACGGCCACATTGCGGCCGGTACCATGTTTGCCCTCGACCACCCCCTCCATGCCATTTCTGATTATTTGCAGATAACGTCTCAACTCTTTTATTTCACGAATAATCTCCGGTTCAAATTCTTCTACGATGCGACCTTCCGGATCAACAACCTGTTCCACCAGCTGGGGGCGATACACCGTACCGCCATTGGCAATGGTTGCGGTCATAACACAAATTTGCAACGGAGTCGCAAGATTAAAACCCTGACCTATGGCAACCGAAAGGGTTTCCCCCTCCTGCCATTGTGATTCTCTATATTTTTCCTTCCACTTCTGGGTCGGCGTAAGACCGCTTTTCTCGTATTCCATCTCTATTCCAGTCTTTGCGCCCAAACCCAATTTACGGGCATACTCGGCAAGGACGTCAACACCCACGCGCTGTCCAACCTGGTAAAAATAGACATCACACGATTCTTCAATTGCCTTTTGGAGATCAACCTGCCCGTGTCCACTATGTTTCCAGCATCTATATGTTCTATTGCCGAAAGAATAATGACCCGGACAATAGAGCAGGGTTTTTTCATCAATCACATCCTTGGCCAGACCGGCCAGGGCCGTAACCATCTTATATGTCGAACCGGGGGGATACGATGCCTGAACAACCTTGTTGATCAAGGGATGTTGCGGATTATCCAGCAGAGCCTGCCATTTTTTAACGGAAATTCCGCCAATAAAGTCCTTTATCTGGATATTAGGGGCTGAAACGGCCGCCAACAGTCGACCTGTATTAACCTCCATTGCCACAACTGCACCAGCCTTTTCCCCCGCCGCCATATATCCCTCGGCAATCTGCTGCAGATCCACATCCAGGGTAAGACGTATTTCCCGGCCTGGTAATGGTTCCACGGATTTAAGCAGTTTCTGTTCAAATCCCTTGGAATCCACTTCGGAATAATATTTACCCTTTTCCCCCCGTAGATCTCGTTCCCTGAGTTTTTCTATCCCGCGCTTGCCGACAATATCACCACCGCTATATATATTCTGATCGGCCTTTTGCAATTCTTTCTTGGAAATAGAACCAAGATAGCCCAAAATATTGGCCGCCAGATTTTCATAATGGTAGACCCGAACCGGCTGTACTTCCGTGCGGATTCCGGGGAACTCATGATTGTGATTTTCAAGATAGGCCAGGGTTTTCCAGTCAATATCTTCTTTTAACCGTACCGGCACATAACGGGGGGTATTGGAGGCTTCACGTATTTTAGCCCACATTGCCGAAATATCCATATCTAACACCGGTGCCAGTTTTTTCAAAACACCGTCGATATCATATGAATCCTCCTGGATAAGCACAACATTGAAGGCGGGACGATTGGTCACTATTTCACGGTTATAACGATCCAGGATATGGCCTCGTGGCGCTGCAACCCGGCGAATACGCACCCTGTTTCCATAGGCGCGTTTTTCATATTCGGCACCATTTGTGATCTGCAGAGACCATAGTCTCAAGACCAGAATTGTAAAAAAGAACAGTACGACAACACCGCCACCGAGAATTCTCTTTTTCAGAGCGTCCAGGGCACCATCATCACGCTCCGCGAAATCTTCAATATCTTTAAATATTGGTTTTAAAGGCATTATTTACAACTTTATGATACACGCCGTAATCGACGTTTTACGGATTTGCTTCGCATTCTCCGCCGTTGAATCATTTCATAGAGGGCGTTGAATAGTAAAAAAAGGGGTACGGCTGATAGCAAGATCAAGATAGTTCTCTGCACCACACTTTTCCACACCCACTCCGGCAACACCTCCGGACGGGTAATGGAATAAACGAAGTAGAAACACATCTGCGCCAGGAGATAGCTCAACCCCACCAGTGGAATCTGATAGGTAAACTCCTTAATCGGACTTTTCCTGGTCAACATTTTTATCGCAGCAAAGACAAGCAGGCACATCAGGGGATAAAAACCCAGGTAAATACCCCCCACCACGTCCATAATCCAACCAAGGGAAAAGGCAAGAATAATCCCCGGGATCCAGGCAAAACGATATGCAATAAAAGTGACCAGAATAAAGACAATATCAGGACGCCCCATTGACTGCGGCAGAAACTGCAGCAGAGCCGTCTGGAAGACAATCAAACCAATGCCAAGAACCAAAAATGAGAAAAACAACATTACGCCATATTACCTCTGGGACGAAAGATCCATTGAATTAAGAAGTTTTCTCCGATCAGTGGGATCAATAAGGACATACTCCAGTTTTTGAAAATCCACGTTGGGTTGCACCTTAATCTCGAGAAACATGCCGCGCCGCCGTTTATGGACCTCCGACACCGTTCCAAGGGGCACTCCCGCCGGGAAGACCCCTCCTATTCCCGCTGTCACAATATGATCGCCAACCACGACATCGACGTTTTTCAGCACATATTGCAGCACGTACCCCCTGTCCCCCGTACCCTTTAAAATCCCCCTTACCCTGTTTTTCTGTATCAGTGCGTCTATGGCACTGCTGGGGGCATTGGCAAGTAGTATCTTGGAGTAATGTTCCCCGGCATGGATTACCTGACCGACAACCCCACCGGGGGCGAGGGCAATCATGCCCACCAGGACATCATCTTTTTTCCCCCTGTCAATAACTATGGTCTGATACCAGTAGGTGGGTTCCTTGCCGACGACACGCGCCGTAATCAGCTCAAACTTAGATTTTTGCTTAAATTCCAGGAGTTTTTCAAGATGGAGGTAGGTACTGTACCCCTCCCGGTATTCACCGAGTTCTTTTAGATATTCGGCAAGACGCAGCTTAAGACGCTTATTTTCCGCACGCACATTCCAAAACGCAATATAATCATTTTTTAGATCCACAGCCCCGGATACCACCCTGGTTACAGCACCCTGCAAGGGGCCGATAAAATCCAGGGTGAGTTGGTGCGGTGTATCGAACCGTCCCCCCAGCATGGAGGCAAGAAGTAAAAGACCGACAATCAAAAGTACTATTACCAGGAACGCTACCCTGACCTTAGAGAATATCGATTTCCCTCGTATTACATTAACTTTTTTTTTCACAAATCACGGGGCCGTTCTGAACATATCACGGTAGAGAAGGAATACCATGCGGAGTTGATATTCCCTGCAATACCAGGAAATAAAAATAGCACGGGGTAGTTTTTTGGCATACAAATTGTCAGCGCGGAAACATGGCTAATATTAATCGATCATAACTTCGCGCAAAATATCTAAATTATCGAGGGCCTGCCCTGAACCTAAAACAACCGAAGAAAGGGGATCTTCTGCCACAATTATCGGCATTCCGGTCGCCTCTTTCAGACATTTATCAAGATTTTTCAGGAGGGCACCACCACCGGTGAGGACAATACCGTTATCGACTATATCGGCCGCAAGTTCCGGTGGTGTCAATTCCAGGGCGACACGAACAGCCTCGACAATAACATCAACCTGTTCGGCAATTGCCGACTGGATTTCCTCTGCGGTTATTTTCAACGTTTTCGGAACACCGGAGACGAGATCTCTACCCTTGATATCCATGGTTTCAAACGGTTCTTCGGGCAGTACATTGCCAATCGTCGTTTTGATCAGTTCGGCGGTTCGTTCTCCTATGGCCAAATTATGTTTTCGTTTTATATATTGCAGGATAGCCTCATCCATTTTATCACCGGCAACCCTGACGGATTTGGCATACACCACCCCAGCAAGGGAAATAACCGCAACTTCGGTCGTACCACCACCAATATCAATAATCATATTGGCGGTGGGCTCGGTAATGGGCAGGCCGGCCCCTATCGCGGCCGCCATGGGCTCCTCAATCAAGTATACTTCCCTAGCACCCGCCGACTCCGCCGACTCTTTAACAGCCCGTTTTTCAACCTGAGTAATGCCGGAAGGAACGGAAATCATAATCCTGGGATGGACCAGGGTGCGACGATTATGTACCTTATTGATAAAATATCGCAACATCGCTTCGGTTACTTCAAAGTCGGCAATAACACCATCTTTAATCGGCCTGATGGCACTGATATTACCCGGAGTCTTGCCAAGCATCATTTTCGCATCCTGGCCCACGGCCAGGACCTTGTTCATCCTCCCGTCCTGTCGGACGGCAACAACGGAGGGTTCCCTCAATACTATACCTTTTCCCTTTACATATAAAACGGTATTTGCCGTACCCAGATCAATGGCAAGATCGTTGGACAACCAGCCGAATAAAAAATTTAATGGTGAATACATGTATCCTTCCTTGGAATAAACGGCACCCGACAGTGCTCAAAAATATATCTGCTCAGGGAGGTTATCCGAAAATAGCTAGCTTGTTCAAAATCGAAAAATTCCCAAAAACAGGGGCGACATAATCAAAAAGTTTAGTAGCCAAACCCGTGCCCGTAGCGCCAACACTATTTTTAGACAAGCCTGATTTTTTTTAGGGGAAAACAACATCGCCCAACAACCTCCCGGTCCACGTTAAAACAACAATTATCTGCGGGAGCAACAACTCCTGCCACAGAGGCTCGAAACATACCAAACCTCATTTTTTATAGCAACAATTATGCTGTTTTATCAAATGAGCCCCCCTGTTTTTCATTGACACGAATTTCAATCCCTGTTATTGGTAGTGCTGTTTTTTGTGCTCCGGATATTATCCGCCTCTTCTTTAAGGGGTTGTGCAGGGAAAATCCCGACAAAAACAGTTCGTGGGGCTATAGCTCAGCTGGGAGAGCGCTTGACTGGCAGTCAAGAGGTCGTCGGTTCGATCCCGACTAGCTCCACCAATTTTTTTCCTTTATTCTACTTAAAATCACTCCCAGCCATTCCTCCGTCACCCCGGCTTATCCGGTGTCCTCTTATTTTTTCGTTTTAGCGACAGCACCCTTAATCGATATTGCGTATGGTTTATGCTCCTGAAGAAAACTGGCAAGACTGTTTTTTGCCATCCTCGCCTTTGTAATCGTCGAATATTCTCCGTAAAAGACAAAAAGCACCCACGGTTGACTCTTCTTTTTAAAAATATAAAAATTATCGGCCTGTCTTCTGTAATTATCTTGGGACAACATTCTTTTTAGGTTCTTTTCGGCATTTTTTGAAGTTAGAACCATTAGTTGAATGGTATACATATGATCCCTTTTCCCCTTACTCCATGCAGTTGCCGCCCACAATCGCTTCTTAAAAATCCGTTCGACGGAAAAACGCTGTTTGCCATCCCCTCCTTTTTGGGTTTGCACGCGCTGCTGCATGCGGACACTACCCTTGGTTATGGAAAAACTTTTTTTAACCCGCATCGCCCGAATACGACGGGGTGTCGATCCGGCAGCGACGTTCCCGGCAAAACTACTTTTTTTCTTAACATTCAGAGGTACCAATACCACCTTGGTATGGCCGGTGGCACCACCTCTTTCTGTCTCCTTTATCACCGTTTCGCCAACAACGATTTGTCCCGTACTATGCTGCTCTTCCCGGGCGGGTAACTGCACAACCTCCCATTTCACCTCCCCTTCGGTTTCACTCTCTTTAGGAAGAATCTGAGCGGGAAAAATAACCTTATCTTCGACAACAGGTTTTTCAGCGACGGGTGCAACCACAGGAGTTTTCGTAGAAATCTCAGGAAGCTGTGACAACGGCGCCGATTTTTCCGGAGGCGGTACGGGTATCACGGTGTCCTGTTCATCTCCACCCCAGGGTACTAAAAGGAAAAAAAGCACCAATAGACAAGTTCCCGCACCCAGGGCCCAGACCACGTACGGGGAAAATCCCGGTAAACCAAGCCGAAATGGTGTCTTTTTGACAGTTGGATAGGCCGCCTCCACATCCTCTTTAACACTATTCAGCAAACCCATAAAAGAGGTCTCTTCTTTATAGGCTTTCAGCGCCTCTTCGGCCAGGATATTAGTCATCCTCAAATTACCCCTGGCCACATCGTAAATATTGTCAGTGGTTTCATCATCGAATATCTGCGGATTTTCAAATTCGGTACAATGGGTTGCATAACCGTGAAGATATGCGCCGGTCTCCTCTTTTGTCATCGGTTTCAGTTTAAAGTAAAGCTCTTCGGTGTTTTGAAAATCACAGATGGTTAACTGTTCACAATTTTCGACAAAAGACGGCCTGCCGGAAAACAAAATATGCATACCGGCACCGGATTTGGTAGCCTGATCCAACATTTTCCTGACACGTTCCAGAGTAGCGAGATAAAGATTTTCGGCCTCATCAAAAATAATAAGCAGCCCCTTCTCTTCTTTTTTCAGGACTTCAACAATATTATCAACTACATCTCCAACTCCTTTACCGGCAACATTACCATGCGGCTCGATTCCCAGTCGCACGGTGATTTCATGGACAACATCCTCGAATGATTCAACTGTTTGTGGAAACATTAATGTCAAAAAACCACCAATCCCCTGTCTTTCCAACATTCGACAGATCACAGTTTTTCCACTACCCTCTTCACCGGCAAGAACCACAAGGTTGGTTCCGGCGGACACCTCTTCCTTAATACGGGAAAGGACAAAGCCCCTTTCGGCTCCCGGAAAGAAAATATTACTGTCATCCTGGGGAAATATCTGGCCGTCATTTTCTGAATAACCGTGTATCTCTGTCATAATTATGTGATTTTGTAGATAAAAACTCTGGACACTTTAAAAAATGACAGCAGCAGCTGTACCCCGGCCCATCGTCCATTTAGTTGGTGCCTGTCCGGACACCAGTTATGACCTAAACCCTGCACGCAAAAGTAAAAAATAATTATACCGTTAAATTCAATATTGCCTGTCGATTGTAAAATTCATATATAAGACGTTCCGTAAAAACATAATCTCCACAACCGTCAAGGCAATACTACTATACTGGGAAAGAAAAAAACAGTGTTTGCTTAAGCCGATTATATCCGACCCGCAAAAAGGTAAATATCTGGATGATTAAACAAAATACCATATCCTACAGGTAAGCAAACTTCCTGCACATGGTCACCTGGCAATGCAACGTCATAACACGCCAAATCTTTTCTTCTTCAACAAACAGTGGTAAAGTGGCCAAGTGCTACCAGCGACCAGCACCTGCGACCGCCGTTACGGGCCAACATTTTTATGTCCAACCCGGCAAGGCAAAAAAGTTTTCTGAAAAGAAAGACGTGTCATGCCCATATTTCAACTTGATAACCGCATATCTTTTCCCCACCCTGACCTGGCCGAAGAAGACGGCCTTCTTGCGATGGGCGGCGACTTAAGCCCGGAAAGACTGCTCCACGCCTATTCACTTGGTATTTTCCCCTGGTTTTCTGCCGGTGACCCGTTATTATGGTGGTTCACGTCACCCCGCCTTGTTATTTTTCCACCAGAATTTACAGTGCCGAAACGTCTGGCCAGATATATCAGAACCACGGATACTTACACCAGCCGTGATCGTGCCTTCACCGAAGTCGTCAAGATATGCGCCCAAAGCAGGGAAGAAAGGGGTGAGGCGACCTGGATCGTACCGGAAATGCAGGAGGCGTACAACAAACTACACCGGATGGGTTTTGCCCATTCGGTTGAATGCTGGCGGGACGGCTCACTGGTGGGGGGATTATACGGAATCGCCCTCGACAGGGTATTTTTTGGAGAATCAATGTTTTCTAAGATCAGCTGCGGCTCACAGTTCGCTTTTGTTCACCTTATCGACTTTTTAAGAAAGCACGGCTTTAAACTAATCGACTGTCAGATGACCACCGCCCATCTCTTACGTTTTGGGGCAAGAGAAATCAGCGGCAAATTATTTCAAAAATACCTTGCCGATAATATTATAAATATAGCACCACAACCCTTTTGGAAACAATGAAAACACAACCTGCTAACAACCACTGTTCTTCCTGCGGCAAAAAGAGAAAGCTAACTAATTACAACGACACGACAAAAATTTGTACAACGTGTCTAAATATCATCAACCTGATGAAAGAAAACCCTGACTGCGCACAGAAACTCTGCTTGATGGCTCAGTTTTCGCCCGCTCCAGCCAACCGCACTACCATGGAGGAACAAGAGTTACCGGAGGTCCTCAACGCAGTGCGCTACCGAACAACGGACAGGGAACAAAATACCTGGTACGTCTCGGTCAGTGAACTCAACAACAACCCAGTTGAAATTTTTGCCTCAACCGCCTTTGACAGGGATCAGCACCTTCAATCCCGAATATCAAACCTGACCACCATAACCAGATTGATTTCATTGATTCTCCGTCATATTTTCATGGGTGAACATTTAACACTCGAAAAGACGTTAACACAGCTCTACCGAAGTTCAAGACAGCCAAACGACCTGCCGGCCATGCTCGGCAAGGTACTGGATAACTACTCAAAAAGGGAAGGTAACGGGGAGAAAACAGACTAACATTCCAGGTAAAACTCAAAGCGAATATGGGATTTTTCAAAATGTTTCAACACCTTCTGCAGACCATGCAGGTTAAGAACGGTAAAGATAAGTTGCCAATCCTGGGACTTGCTGAAATAACTTGAAAAAATTTCCAACCGTTCCAGCTTCATTTCGACTGGAGCGCTTGCCGTAACCTGCATGATTTCACGCCTGGTTGCCTCTATGACATGGATGATCTGTTTTGGTCTAACCCTAGTTTTTCCCTTGTGCCAGGTAATGTTAACGGCGTCTTCGCGCTGAAAACGAAGCCCCAGAAAACGAGGGCATTTCTTATTATGGGTCGACAACCCCTTTGACGTGAGAAGGGCGCAGTTATCCTTGGCCGCGGGGTTTGGTTTACAACAGGATGAAAGTTTTACCGAAACCGGATCAAGGGTAGTTAATTCAATACTGTTAAAAGCGCCGGTGGGGGTAACAAGGGGCGAGATGCCACCATAGAGAATATTCTTTATCTTTTCAATTACATCCCTTAAACGGGCCCGTCCTTCACCCAACCGGACATACAAATCTTCCAGGTCAGTCACAGACAGGGCCGCCAACAGATCCGATAAATTATCGCTCTCCAGCACATCAAAAGGTATACCGTAGCGGAGCATTTCCTGCTTCAAAATGGAATAACCTACCTCCCGGGTAACCTTGCGCCTCCTTAACCTGAACCCCTTGGCCAATTCACCTCTAGCCCTTGGAGTTTTACACAGATCCTGTATATTCTGTTCAAAGCGAACGGGGTGATCACCGCGGATAATTCGCACCACGTCGCCGTCGTGCAAAACATGTTCGGCCGACACCCGTTTACCACGAACCGTAGCACCGAGGCAGGTCCGTCCTATCTGGGTGTGTACCCGAAAGGCGAAATCCAGTACAATGGAGTTAACGGGTAAACAGATCAAATCCCCGATAGGAGTGTAAATATACACCTCTTTTCTGCCACTGGCCGCAATAATTTCTCGATAAGAAATAGAGTCTTCGGAACCGATCACATCGAACATTTCCTGAATTTCGCCTATCAGTTTTGCCTGTTTACCATCACGGGAACTCCAATCTTTAAACAGGCCCCGCTGGGCCTGTCGCTCCATCTCAGCCGTGCGAATTTTAAATAAAAACTTCTGGCCCTGAACAATTGCCCTGGCGTGTAATCCCTGGTAACCGGTCGGTTTGGGATTTGATATAAAATCGCGGATCGTTCGTGGAATGGGTTTAAAAGTCTGATTTACTATGCCCAAGGCCGCGTAGCACGACTGGGTTCGATCCACGACTATGAGAATCTCCATGGGGGTATCAATACGTTTTGCCAAGGTGCGTCCCACCAAGTCGTAATAGGCCCATAATTTTTTAGTGCGGACGCTGACGCGACAGTCAATATCATTACGATCCGCATTTTTGCGAACCTCCTGAACAATCCCCCGACCAAGCTGAGATTCCTGCATCTGCCGGATATGGTGATTGATTTTTGCACCCTGTTTCGGATATTTATAGAGCAATGCCAGGTTGTACATCTCTCTTTTCATATTAAATAATCCGAAAACAGTTGCCAAAGGTGCATAAATGTCTATTGTCTCATCGGCGATACGTTGACGTTTGGACTTCGGCATGGCCCGCAACGTGCGAAGGTTGTGTAATCTATCCGCAAGTTTAACCAACATAACTTCGGGACGCAGGGCGGCGCCTGTAAATATTTTACGATGCGTGATCTTGGAGTTGGTCTGTTTATCTCCTGAAATATGCGTAACCTTTGTACATCCTTCAACTATTGCCTGCACGTAAGTACCGAATTTCTGCCCTACCAGCTCGGCAGTCACACCCTCAACGTCCTCCACGGTATCATGCAGAATTGCCGCAGCCAGGATCTCGGGGTTGGTAATGTCCATTTCTTCGGCCAATATTTTGGCAACAAAACATGGGTGTAAAATATATGCATCACCGGATCTGCGCCACTGGTTATTATGCGCATCCATGGCAAAATCAACGGCTTGCCAGAAAATTTCGTGCCCTTCCTTGTTTTCAATCAGGGGCCGCATTTGCCTGCAATACAGTTCTAAGTCAAATGAAATACGACGCATACCTTCCTGGAGTATAATAACGTGACATAATTAAACCCAACCCCGCTATGGGGATAAGCTCAGGATACTTCTTTTACAGAAGTTACTTCCTTTCTCTGTAATTAACAACATTCACCAACAATATTCGCGGTGTTAAGAAAACATAAAATACATTATGCCTAAAAAAAGAAAATCATCTCACAAACATAACCACCACCAGTCTCACCAGAAAAAAAAGTTTTCCAGCGTCGGCGAAAATATGGAAAACACCATATTGGCCCTAATATTTTCATCTAATAATTCAATAAAACATGATAAATTACATGACAAATTAATACAAAAGAACTTTACTGAGGATATAATTCGCGCGACACTCGCCCGCATGCTCAAAGAACGGTTGATTAAAAAAGATAAAAAACAATCCCTCAGTATCGCCGCAAAGGCCCCGCTTTTCACGGGGATCCTTACCTTCCACCCCAAGGGATTCGGTTTTGTAGGTCAAACCAGGGCCATCAACAACTGCCCACTCCCCCTGCGGGATTCCTTTATCGCGCCAAGCAGGATGGCGGCGGCCCACCACGGCGATTCCGTGCTTATTCGCGTATTGCGAACCCGCCGCGATAACCGCCCAGAAGCCACCATTCTCAAGGTAATTTCGACCGGTACCGATAAAATTATTGGTACCTACATGGAAGACAGAACCGGGGCCAGGGTTCAGCCCGATGATCCCGGCTACTCGTTTACAATAGAAATTCAAGCCACCGCCGGACTCCGACCACAGCCCGGTGAAATTGTTATTGCCCGCTATGCAAGGGGGAAAAAACCGACCCCTCTCGTCAAAGGGGTGATAACCGAAATTATCGGTCCCCGCGACAGCGTCGACACGCAGATGCGCATCGTCATCGATAAACTCAACATTGCCCACACATTCAGCAACAGCGTTATTGAACAGGCTCGAAGAATCAGGGTCCCGACCAACCCTGAAAAAAACAGGGAAGATCTCCGCCAAACAATGCATATAACCATCGACGGCGAAACAGCTAAAGATTTTGACGACGCCATATATTTAGAAAAGGAAAAGACGGGCTACACCCTGTACGTTTCAATAGCCGATGTCAGTGCTTTCGTGGAACCCGGATCAGCAATCGACAAGGACGCCTACGCCCGGGGAACCTCCATTTACTTCCCCGGTAAAGTTATTCCCATGTTACCGGAAAGATTATCAAACGATCTATGCAGCCTGATACCGGACCATGACCGCCTGACCCTGACAACAATCCTCCACTTTGACCTGGCGGGAAACCTCCTGAAAAGAAGATTTACACGCTCAATTATTCGCAGTAAACACCGTTTCACCTATAAAACGGTGCACAAAATTCTTATTGAAAAAGATTCGGAAACGCGTCAACAGCACCGGCAGTTTTTAACCATGTTACAGTGGGCCCGGCAACTGGCAAATATCCTAAACAAGAAAAGGATAGGGCGCGGCGCCATTAATTTTGACCTGCACGAGGCTGAAATCACAGTAAATTCCCAGGGCAGAGTTGACTCGATCAAAAGGGCTGAAAGAAACTTTGCCCACTGCCTGATCGAGGAGTTTATGATCGTCGCCAATGAGGCGGCGGCCGCCCATATCCAAGAACAAAAATTGCCCGCCCTTTACCGGGTACACGAAGCACCGGCCCCGGAAAAAACAGAGGATTTCCTTGCCTTTGTCCAAGCCCTCGGCCTCAGCTCAGAACCCTTCGACAACAGTCCGGGCTGGTATGCCCGGCTACTCGAATCATGTGCAAAGACTACATACAATTATCTTGTCAACAACCTCCTTCTGCGCTCCATGCAACAGGCCTATTATACCCATACCAACTCCGGCCATTTTGGTCTTTCTTCACAAAGCTACACCCACTTCACCTCCCCGATTCGTCGCTATCCCGATCTTCTCCTCCACCGCCAACTGATCCGCTCCATTGAGCATCAAACAAAAACAGGGCCAAACCAACAAACCAAAACAATTGAAAAAGACGGGGTTTTTCTCTCGGCCAGGGAAAGGGTGGCCGTAACGGCAGAACGGGAGATAAACAACCGTCTGAAACTTATCTATATGGAGAAAAAAATAGGCCGGTCGTTTACGGCGGTAATCTCCGGCGTCAACGAATATGCGCTCTTTATAGAAATTCAGGATCTTTGTATCAGCGGTTCCGTGGCCATTGAGCTACTCCCCGATGACTACTATATTTTTGACGAAAAAAGATACCGGCTCTTTGGTGAAATAACCGGTAAAATCTACCAACTTGGTGACGATATTAAGGTTACGCTCATCAACATTGACCAACCGAGAAAACGCCTCAACTTTATGCCCGTTGCTGACCCTGATCTTTGCCGGGGGGTTGTCCGAAAATAGCTGCTTTTACCCGGTGTCTGTCCATAGATGAGCAATTTTGCACTAAATCAAGGCGCTTGATGAATTTAACCACAGACATATATGCGATATCCCGATGTCTCGTACCTCGCTTTATCGGAGGATTAAATTCTGAAAGCAACGAAGAATTAGGGGAAAATGGCCATAACATGCGAATTTTCTAAACCATTCCAACAACCATCCTGTTCCCTAACAAAAACATCGCAGCATATTCCATGGCAAATAACATGAAATATACACACCCAACTCCTCCTTTTACTTGACTTGGCGTACCATTTCGCATAAAGCTAAACATATTCAGCCACGACACCGGCCTGTTTCCACAACAGCGCGAACCATGATCAACAAAAAGAGGCCAGAATGCAGCAGACAACTTCATTACTTTCCCGTGTTGCGGTTGTTCTAGTAAGGCCTAAAATTCCTGAAAATATAGGCGCTGCGGCGAGAATTTGCCTAAATATGGGGATAAGCCGACTCATCGTGGTCACTGACCGCCTGCCTGATCGGGAAGCGATGGCAAAAATGGCCACCCACAAGGCTGTCCATATCGTCGACCAGATTGAAACATTTCCCACTCTAAAAGACGCCCTGTCGGAATTCTCCGTCATCGTTGGCACTACCGCTCGGCGGGGGCGGCAAAGATTCGTTGAGCAAAGCCCACGGGAGATGGCAAAAACGGTTATCCCCCAACTCGCAACCAATAAGGCGGCCATTGTTTTCGGGCCGGAGGACACCGGACTCAGCAACGACGATCTCAAGTACTGTCACATAAATTCGGCAATTCCCACCGCCGATTTTTCTTCAATCAACCTTGCTCAGGCCGTGGCAATCCACTGCTATGAACTACATTACGGTGTAATACAGGCCAAGAAAAAATTGGCCGCAACGCCGCAATTCGCCACTTCATTTGAACTGGAAAGCATGTATTCTTTTCTGGAAAGGGCTCTCTATGAAATCGAGTTTCTGGGGGAAACGGGCCGCACACATTGGATGGGCACCATTCGAAATTTTTTAAGTCGTTTAACCCTCACCTCAAAAGACGCAAACATCATCAGGGGGATCTGTAAAAAATTCCTCTTCCACACGAAAAAACATCCCCATCAGGTAGGAAAAATTTCCCCATAAACAAGGCGATGACAACAATGGCAAGCGAAGAAAGCATAAACACTTATCTGGTACCGTCCAATAAATTTTATCCCCCGCATATCGACCACTCCCAGTCTCTGCTCAGATCAGCCCTACTCACCACCAAACTTCCGAGCCCACGACAAAACAAAAAAGCCGTTATTATTGAAGCCCAGGCGGGACAAGGCAAAACAACACTTGCCTATCAATTTTTAATCCACAACAATTACACCTATATTTGGTATCAAATCGGCCCGGAAGATTCAGACCCCATACTCCTCCTCTCATCGCTGTTAAACAATTTTTGCACGACACTGCATGGATTTACATCTCCACAACTCACATCAATCCTAGAAGAAGGGAGTGTCGGGCCACTCGACCTGACCAGATGTGCCAATATTCTTCTCAATGACTTGGACAACTATCTAACAGAGGACATTTACCTGGTATTCGACGATTTACACCTGATTGAATTCGGCACTCTGACAAACCGTCTCATCGAACATTTGCTTGACACCTCGCCGCCTTCCGTACATTTTCTTTTTATTTCCAGGCATCCGGTCGAATTCAAGGGAAAGACCATCCGCAACGGCGCCCGTATCAGCTACCTTAACACCGCCGATCTTGCCCTGACCACCAACGAAATAGAAAGGCTCTATCAAACTGTTTTTAAAAAAGATATCAGCAAACAAGACGCCATTTCGATCCAAAAAATAACCAACGGCTGGGTCATGGGAATAATCCTAACCAGTCATCCCATATCCGGTCGTCCGGGGTTCTGGCGCGAAAATTCAAAAACCCGAATAACAACACACCCCCAATCCGGACACATGCTCGACTATTTTCAAGACGAAATATTCGACAGGATCCCCGAGTACCTGCACATCCCTTTCCTGCAACTCTCGTTTTTACAGGAAATTCCAACAGATCTGGCCACAAAAATTACCGGCATTGTCGATTTTCGTAAAATACTGATCGAAATGACAAGAGAAAATGCCTTCATTTATAACTTGGACGACCAGCACCACACCTTTCGTTTCCACCATTTTTTCCAGGAATTTCTCCAGCAACGGGCAAAAAATATACTGAGCGAAGGGGACATTGCCAATGTTTATCAGGAGGAGGCCCGCTACTGTCTTGAAAAGGATCTGACGGAAAAAGCACTTACCTGTTACAAAAATGCAGGCGATTTCGCCAAAATGGCCCGGACGCTCCAGGAAAAAGGAATGCAACTTATCGCCAGAAACAAGACCTTTTCAATTCTTACCCTCCTGCAGACAATCCCCGATGATATCCTTTTACAATACAGCTGGCTCACACTCTATGCCGGACTGTTGAGAATAGATTACGCCCCCCAGACCACCCTACCGTTTTTCAATAATGCCCGGAAGCAATTCAATAGATCGGGGGAAGAGGTGGGCGAATTAATAGCCCTGTCACAAACCATTTACTTTCACTTCGTTATCTCAGGAAACTATGTCGAGGGATCCGGTCTCCTCTCCAGGACACGGACATTGTTGGAAAAAAACAAAACGGACCTGCCCATGTCAATTATAGTTATGACCGCCAGAAACCTCGCCTCCGGATATTGCTTTTTCAACAGTGATATGGAAAAAGCCCGTCACTATATCAACATGGCGAATAAACTTGCCAACCGCCACAACATTAAAAACTTTATTGCCTCAACCCGCTTTATACAGGGCTATATCGAACTCCTTTCCGGAAACCGCGCCAAATATCTGCGGGAAGCTGAAGTATGTTTTTCGCTTTTTAACGACCCGGTGGTCGGAGAATCAAACAGGTTGACGATCAATGTTATGAATCTCTGCTATCTTTCCATGATCGGCGAACATGAAAATTTCCGCCGCCAACAATTAACCACACAAAAATCAATCGCCAAGGCGATAGTAGATCAGACCGTAGCCGCCCCCTACCTCTTTGTCTGGGGCAGCAGCAACCTTTTTTCCAGCGGTCAGACAAAACAGGCCCTTGACCTTCTCCACAGGGGCTTAAATGTCACGTCAACCGCCTCAAGCAACCATATGCACAGCCAACTCCTCCAGTGGCAGGCGTTTGGACTCTCCCTGAGCGGAAAACACGACAAATGCCTTGAAAAAATTACAGAGGCCACCATGCTCAGGGAAAAAGCGGGTGGGCCATTTTATATTTCCTTTCACAATATTATCGCCGGGGCCGTTTATACCAGGGCGCAGCAATACGACAAGGCAAATACCGCGCTCGGCAAGGGACTCTCCATCGCCCGGGCCATCCCTTCGACATATTTAACAATTGCCGCGCTCTTTAACCTCTGTTACCTGCACTACGAAACGGGCGGAGCCGATGCCGCTCTCGAAGATCTGGAGGCCGGACTCTCCCTTATGAAGATAAACGGCTATAACCATTTTTGGACATGGGAACCGGTTATGATGCAGACCCTTCTCACCGTTGCCATCAAAAGAGATATCGAAAAAAACTTTGTCCAAGTTCTCGCCAGAAAACGTCTGGATCTGAATATTTCAGACGATGGCCGAAACATTCCACTCCTCCATTTCACCCTTCTCGATAATTTTAAACTTTCCATACAGGGCAATGTTATACTCCGCGCCAAGGATCTCACCCCGTTCCAACGCGAGCTCCTCGGTCTGCTTATTACTGCGAAAGGACAACGTATCCCCCAGGAAAAAATACAACTCGAACTGTGGCCGGAGAGTTCACCCGACAACGCCAGAAAGAGCTTTGACACCCTGCTGACAAGGGTTCGGAAGCTCATTGCCCCCCATCTTCCGTTACCGGTTAAAAATTATCTATCTTTACAAAAAGGTATTCTCTGCCTCACCAATTACCATATCGACGCCATGGAATTCCTGGAAATCGCCAGAACGGGCCTGGCCCACAATAAGAACAGTGACTGGTGGCAGGCATATAATTCATTCCAAACAGCGCTCTCACTCTGGAAGGGAGCGATGCCGGAAGACACCTTCCGAAGCGAACAGGTTCTCAGCTTCAATGATATGTTGGCCGGTATCCTCAGCGACGTTGCCGCCACCTGGTCCAGGCATATGGCGGAGACAGGCAGAATCGACGACGCCGTCACCCTTTTGGAAAGGGTACTGCGCATTAATTATCTGGACGAAGAATTAACAATCGCCCTCTACCGGCTCCACAGCAAAAACCATAAACCGCTCAAAGCTAAAGAGATACTTGACCGCTACCATAAAGCCCTTCTCAAAGCCGAATATACACCGGAAGAAACCGCCGAATTTATCGAAAATATTATTAACAGACCATAACAATCGATGAACATTGCAGATCAATGTCATTAACCCGGTCATCGTGAAATAGATATTTCGAAATCCACGCTGTCCGTGATCATTACCTTTACAAACATACCGAATAATCACCTAACACCGAAAATGACCGGTAAGCCGGTAACCCGGATTACCAAATTGATATAATCGCCTTATCCCTAGCCACAGAGCCGTGTCCCTCTCACACCATTTAACTACGTAACATATTGTTTTTATAACATTATAAATAAATTTACTGTAAAATTGAGGGTCATGGATCAAATATTGCTGCTCTTTGCATAAATAGAACAGATAAATATAAGTAACCAGCATGACTGAACCAAATTATCAGACCACAGCCACAGCGAACGATGAAAACTATTCAATAGGAAACCACTTTCATATAAAATAACAGGGAGAAATCCATGATACCGGCTTTTCAGTCCGCCCAATCCGGCTTAAAAGCGTTTGCAACAACCATACAAGCAAACGCCGATAACATAGCCAATGCGAGCAGTGACAACTTTAAAAAAACCAGGGTCACCATGGCCAGCGGCGTCCCCCAGGGGGTGAAAACCACCGTCGAAAAAGTGGACACCCCCGGAGTCGTAATTAACCGTGAAACAAGTGAAGGTACGGAAAAGGTGGAACTTTCTAATGTGGACCTGGGGGAGGAACTACCAAAAATGATGGTGAACAGCCATTTTTACAAGGCCAATTTAAAGACCATTCAGGTAAGCGACGATATGATTGGATCGTTACTGAAAATAAAATCATAAATTTAACCCCCGCAATGGACATTGATCACAGAGGGGGTTTTTCTTTTTACAATATGTTGTTGCAGTTTTTACGATAAGGGCGTGATATTCATTATATAACTGCGTATCTTCGGGCAGGCTATCCATAAACAATTCCTGCATTGTCTGGTAATCACTCTCTTCTTCCACCATATTATGACGACTGAATATTCTATGGGTGTAGCCGTCGATTACGAAAATTGGAGCGTTGCAGGCATAGAGCAAAATGGAATCTGCGGTTTCAGGGCCGACCCCGGCCACCGCCAATAAATTATCCCTGGCCACCCACATATCTTCCTGAAAAAAGAGCGCTAACTCCCCATTGTATTTTTCTTCTACCATAACAAGAAGATTTTTTAACCTGCGGGCCTTGACATTGTAATAGCCCGAGGGCCTGATACGGTCTGCAATATCCTCAACACTCATCCCCGACAATGCGGTATAACTCAATAAAGATGCCATCTTAAGATTATCAAGAGCCTTGACGACATTATGCCAGCTGGTGTTCTGCGTAAGCACCGCCCCCACCATTACTTCAAAAGGAGTATCAGCGGGCCACCAGTTTTGGGTACCAAAACGGTCATAGAGTAACCGGTAGGTCTCTACAATATTATTTTCAGCCACAACCTCCCCCGAAATTAAATCTGCATACTGCCCAACACATTAATTTTCAATAAATATTCAACAGTTATCTATTCTTTCACCTGAATCGTCATCACCCAGGCAGATACCGATATCCCTTGCCGTCTGAACCTTATCGCTGCTCAGATCGACTTTTTTGCGTCTTTTAATTGCCTCGATAATGGGCACCGCAACCATTTGAGAATCCTTCAGGGCCACCATATGGTCAAAAATTTTATTTTCCACAAGCCTCACCGCCGCTGCGCCAAAACGAAGAGCAAGCAATCTGTCAAAAGTTGTCGGCGAACCGCCCCGCTGTAAATGGCCGAGGACCAGGGAGCGCGTATCCTTTTCTGTACGTTTCCTTATTTCCGCCGCAACCCATTCTCCTACACCGCCGAGAATCATTTCATCCCGACCCAGCTCCCCTTTACCCTTGTTGAACAGTTGACCATCCTTGGTCTTTGCCCCCTCTGCAACCACAACTATGGAATAGTGTTTATCGTGTAACTCATTATCTTCTATTTTCTCACACACCTCTTCCATATCAAAAGGGATTTCTGGAATCAGGATAACATCTGCTCCTCCGGATATGCCGGAATACAATGCTATCCATCCGGAATCACGCCCCATAACTTCAACAACCATCACCCGACTGTGGGATTTCGCCGTCGAATGTAATTTATCAAGAGCTTCCGTCGCAGTTGAAACGGCGGTATCAAAACCAAAAGTTCTATTGGTCTCCTCAAGATCATTATCAATTGTTTTCGGCACCCCTATCACAGGCATACCCTTCTCCGCAAATTTATGGGCTATCTCAAGACTACCATCCCCGCCGATGGCTATATGACAATCAAAGCCGAGCCTGTTAAAATTGCGGAGAATTTTATCTGAAATATCCACAACCTGTACCTCTCCAGCAAGATTTTGAACCGGCCTTGCAAAGGGATTTCCCTTATTAGTTGATCCCAATATGGTTCCACCCATGGCATAAATTCCCTCAACATCCCTCGGGGCCAAACGCACCATCTCATCAATATCGAGAAACCCGGCATACCCACTCCTGCTCCCGTAGACCTCCCACCCTTTCCGGTAACAAGTATGTACCACGGAATATATAACCGCATTCAAACCGGGGGCATCGCCACCACCTGTGGATATTACAATTTTTTTCACCTTAAAACCTCCCACTATCTCAAAATGGTCTGATCAAAATATTTTTGCTTTCAGTTTCAAAAAATCTATGCAAAATTCGCGAAAAGACACCACCACACAACATATTAATTTAACAGAATAAAATATATTGTATCGTTTCCCCCATGCAAGAGTCAGCAATAAACTATACCATGGGGATATTTCCAACTTATTTCTGCCGTTATTATGATCTTATCCCTGGACCTCCGGCAAATAATTTTCTATTTCAAAAACATACAGCCTGTATTGCCGAGAATATCAATAAAATAATAGTCGGAGTTAAAAAAAATACGATTAAATATTTACAGGACAATGTCCGACAAAGTAACTACACCCTCTATTCAAGGAAAAGCTTGAATATTTTACCGACAAACACTATTTTACAGTAAAGTAGATTGACTATTTACAATCTTAACTTATGTTGTAGACAAATGTAATACCTCTCGCCACAGAAATTGGAACTGTATTTAAAGAGGGGTAGCTTTACCATTAAACCTGAAGGAGGCGTTTCATGTCCGATCTAACCGTAACAGATTTAGCTGTTACTAAACTAAAAGAATATTTACAGCAGAACAATATTGATTCTGCGTTGCGCGTAGCCCTTATGCAGGGAGGCTGAGCTGGCCCCTCTTTGGGATTGGCTCTGGATGAGCCTAAAGACAACGACAAGGTTTTCGACAACGATTCTATTAAGTTTGTTGTTGAGGAGAGTCTAATTGAAACCACCGGTGGAATAACCGTGGACTATGTTGACGCTGGCCCCCGCTCCGGATTCGGTATTACTTCGGTTAATCCTGTAAATTCCGGTGGAGGATGCAGTTCCGGGTCCTGCAGCTCCGGCGGTTGCGGCTGATAATAACAGCTGACGTTTTTCAAGACCGATTCGCGTCCTTTACCGACACCGAAAGTCTTATTGCAACAACTCTTAAAAATTATCAAGAACCCCACGTATTGTTCCCTGCCAGAACATAACACGTGGGGTTTTCGTCACAACTGCCCTCAATAATTATAAGAAACCCATCTCAGATAGTAACGGGTCTCTTCTCTCATACCTTTTAGGGGAATCTTGCCCAAAAGTGGTAATTGTTAAGTTTCCGCCATCTTCAGACTCGTCCCTTTAACAACTACAAAAAGTTTATACAAAAGGGTATTTTCAGGCAAACTCCTCAACATTGTTATTTCATACAACGTTGCCGTTTATTCGCATAATTCAGCCATCCATCCTGCTAATTATCTTTTTCAATTTAGTGTCAAAAACTTGACACAACGACAGCCGCGCCTTATTTTCTCGATACGAATATGTTCAACCTCCACGGAGTTTGACTTTTATTATATACGACTAAATATGAGGATAAAATGCAATTTGATAAATTTACCATAAAATCGCAGGAAGCAATCCAGGCAGCACAGCAACTTGCTCAAAATAACAATAACCAACAGATTGAAGTGGCGCATTTAGCCAAAGCAATTCTCACCCAAACCGACGGCATCGTTGTCCCCGTTTTACAGAAAATGGGGATTACCCCATCGATAATACTGGCCGATTGCCAGACAGCCATCGATAAAATCTCCAAGGTAACAGGCAGCACCGTTTCGCAAAGCTACGCCTCGGATGATTTAAAACAGGTGCTTGACGGATCCTACGGTGTCGCCCAGGAGATGCAGGATGATTATATAAGCCAGGAACATCTTTTCCTGGCAATCTTAAAACACTCTAAAAGCGATATCTGTCAAATATTTAAGACCAGGGGACTTCAGGAAAAAGAATTTCTCCAGGCGTTATCTCTCCTTCGAGGTAACCATAGGGTAACAGATCAATATCCCGAGGAAAAATACCAGGCACTTGAAAAATATGGCCGGGATTTAACCCAACTCGCCAAGCTTGGGAAAATTGATCCCGTTATCGGCAGGGACGAAGAAATTCGCAGAATCGTGCAGGTACTCTCCCGGAGGACCAAAAATAATCCCATATTGATAGGCGAACCGGGTGTCGGCAAAACTGCCATTGCCGAGGGACTTGCCCAGAGAATCGTCGACGGGGACATTCCGGCAACACTTGCCAACAAACGAGTTGTCACCCTGGATCTCGCCGCCCTGGTGGCCGGCGCCAAATACAGAGGTGAATTCGAAGACAGGTTAAAAGCCGTTTTAAAGGAAGTTGAAGAAAAGGCGGGTGAAATTATCCTCTTTATAGACGAAATCCACACCCTGGTTGGCGCCGGTGCCACGGAAGGATCTATGGATGCTTCCAATATGCTTAAACCTGCGCTGGCCAGGGGCGAATTGCATTGTATCGGCGCCACAACCCTGAACGAATATAAAAAGTATATTGAAAAAGATACCGCTTTGGAACGTCGCTTCCAACCGGTACTCGTGCAGGAACCTTCAGAAGAAGATACCATTGCAATATTGAGGGGAATAAAAGAAAAGTATGAGATACACCACGGAGTCCGCATACAGGACAGCGCCACAATAGCCGCAGTAACCCTCTCAAGCAGGTATATCACCGACAGGTTTCTTCCCGATAAGGCAATTGACCTAATCGACGAAGCCGCCTCGCATCTGCGCATCGAAATCGATTCCATGCCCACCGAAATCGACGAACTGGAGCGCCGGAAAATCAAACTAGAAATTGAAAGAGAGGCCTTAAAAAAAGAAAAAGACGAAGTGTCAAAAACCCGACTCCAGGAACTTAAAAAGAAACTGGCAGATCTTGGCGACCAACTCAATTCAATGAAAGCCCACTGGTCCCTGGAACGCGACACTATCCAAAAGATCCGCACCATAAAGGAGAGTCTTGACGAGGCCCATAATGAAGAACTGCGTGCGGAAAGGGCCGGCAACTTCAGCCTTGTCGCCGAAATCAGATACGGGAAAAAAGTCCAACTTGAAAAGGATCTCGCCGACGCCAACCTAAAACTACAGGAAATTCAAGAGAATCAAATGATGCTCAAAGAAGAGGTTGACGCCGAAGATATTGCTCTGGTTGTGGCAAAATGGACAGGTATCCCCGTTGACAGACTCCTCGAAGGTGAAAAAAATAAACTCGTTCAGGCAGAGAAAATCCTTGCAAAGCGCGTTATCGGGCAAAAACAGGCAATCGTTGCCGTCTCCAATGCCGTGCGACGAGCCCGAGCCGGATTACAAGACCCAAATCGTCCCCTGGGCTCATTTATTTTTCTCGGCCCCACCGGCGTGGGTAAAACGGAGCTTGCAAAATCCCTCGCTGATTTTCTTTTTGAAGACGAACAGGCAATAATCCGTATTGATATGTCTGAGTTTATGGAAAAACATTCCGTTGCCAGGCTTATCGGCGCTCCCCCGGGCTATGTCGGCCACGACGAGGGCGGATATCTAACTGAAGCCGTACGCAGAAGACCATATTCAGTTATCCTCCTCGATGAAATTGAAAAAGCACACCCGGAAGTCTTCAACGTTCTGTTGCAGGTTTTAGATGATGGCCGCATGACAGACGGCAAAGGAAGAACCGTGGATTTTAAAAACTGCCTGTTCATTATGACATCGAATCTTGGCAGTCAGCTTATAATGAAAATGGCCGAAAATGGTGAAAGCTTGGAAGTTATCCAGACGCAGATCGACGAACTGCTTCACCAACAATTTAAACCGGAATTTTTAAACAGAATAGATGAAACCATTCTTTTTGAGAGCCTGCAAAAAGAAGATCTACTTAAAATAATCGACATCCAATTACAGAGGCTTAACGAAAGACTTGAAGATAAAAAGCTGACCCTCCATGTCCGGGAGAGCGCAAAACTGTTTCTGATCGAAAACGGCTATAATCCGCTATTCGGGGCACGGCCATTAAAGAGATCAATCCAGCGCAACCTGGAAGATCCTCTCGCCTTGAAACTACTTGAAGAAAAATATAATCCGGGTGACCACCTGGTGGTGGAAGGATCGAGTAATGGACTCACTTTTACGATTATGGAAAGACCATGATCAAGGGTAGCAGCTGAATCTGATACGCAGAAAATGGGATAATATTTTATAGTGATAAGCGGATAATGTTATTTGTCGCTTACGACAATGGTTTCTCTTACAATTTTTCTCGTTTTCTGCACCTTTCGGAGGGTACAATTGCAAAAATAAGATTACAAAAAAAATCGTCACAAGGAAACATAACCTTTACTCGTCCACTTTCTTGCGTTACATAGATTGTCCAAACAGCGACGATATAAATCCAGTTTAACATTGGACAATCCCCTAACCGGCAAACACCCAAATTACAACAAAGGATAAAACAATGGCCGCAACTATTGATGATATCACAATAAATTATGAAGAAGATGGCACATTAATTGTGAGAGAAACCGGGAAAGAGGTACTCAGCAAGGGTGCCTGGACGACTATCCTCTTTAAATACAACAACCTGGATCGCGGCTCGGGGGAATATGGTAAAGATATGTACGCAATCAGACGTTATCAAAAACGTAACGGCGAATATATGATGAAATCAAAATTCAATATTTCCAGTAATGCACAAGCAAAAAAAATCATAGCCATTCTCAGCGAATGGACTAAAGAAGAATAGCGATTTTGTAACCGCTTAAAAATATTTTTTACCTGCGGTTTTGGTAA
>CAZQOD010000027.1:0-27658 GCA_964594945.1 uncultured Desulfopila sp. | reverse complement strand
TTTTTCTTAGATTTTGCGCAGCATAACACACCAGGGGTATCATATAGCGAGCCCCTTAGGATTTTTTCAAAAAATTTGCAGGTGTATGGCGAGTTTTTATCGGCGGTATTGCTGGTGGCTTGCTTGGGTCAGCTGCTGAAAGATTTTCCAGGACGCGATATCCCGCTGGAAGAGCTGTCTGCCGTAACTGTGGAGGAGTTGGAGGGTTTCTTCGAGGATAGGGCCGGAGATTTTGAGTCGTTGCAGCTTTTCCAGCGGCTGGTTCTGTGCGACCTGTAAAATTTTGATTGTGCCGTGGCTGAGGTTGTATTTGTCGGATTTGTCGCAGGAGGAACAGGTAATCCCCCCGCTGCTGGCATCAAAGCGATATGTGTGGGTTGTGGAATAAGGAGTATTGCATTTGCTGCACATTTCAAAATCAGGGCGGTAGCCGATATAATCAAAAAATTGTATAAGAAACAGGGTGAGTACCGCTCTGGGCTGCTGGTTTTGGTTGAGACTGTGAAATGCCCAGAGACAAAGAGTGAAAATCTTGTTGTCGGCCTCTCCATCTTTTATGGAAATCAACAAAAATTCGCGGATCACAGAAGCCACAGCATAGAGAGCAGGTTGTAAGCGGATGTTGATAAAACTCGTATGCAGGTCGGCTTCTGATAAAAATGCCAGTCCCCATCCGGGCTTTTGCTGGTAGGTGACGTGGAGAAAGCTGAATAATTCCAGTTTATTGACAAATCTTTTCCTGCTTTTCCTTGCCCCCTTGGCAATGGCGGACAGCCTACCCCTATTTTGGCAGAAGAGGGTGGTAATGATATCGGATTCTCCGTGGTCGATGCAGTTGAGAACAACGGCTTCGGTTTCCGTATATCGAGGGGCCATATTATTGCAGGAGAAATTCCGGGATATTCAGGGTGACCGTTGGTGTGTCGGGGTGGGGGATTTCAAGGGGAATGTCGTTGAGGGTGAGGCTGGCGTTGGTCGTGGTCGGTATGGTAATGGCAAGTTTTTCATTGGCGTGCCAAATGGTTGAGTCGCCTTTTTTAAAAGATAGCGAGCGCCGGGGCAGATCGTCCACGGCCAGGATTACTTCGGTGTTTTCCCTGAACACGGCGTGAACCTGGTACTTGCAATTGGCCGGCAGGTCTGTTGCATGTGTCTGATCCGTAATTGGAGAATCATCCAGAGATATTGGCTGCAGGTCGGTGTTGTTTGGTTGTTGTAAGTTGTCGTCGGCTATGGGGCTGTTGAATATCGGTGCATTGTTAATACCCAGGGTCTGTTCCGTTTTGGGTTGCTCGACACCCCTTAATTTTTCACTGAGAAATGTTGCCGGATTCCAGGAAAAATACCAGCAGAGGAAGGCGCCGAAGATCAGGAGTAAAATAAGCACCAGGCCAAAAAAAGAAAAAGGCAGTCCGACGGGGCGTTCCGCCATATTTCCCACCTGTTTGGCTAAAATTGTGGGTGTCGGCGTCGCCGGTGGTTCGCTCTCCGGTTGTTTTCGTTTTTCTTCGGCGTACATCTGCAACACTGTTGCGGTATCGAGGGAGAGGAGTTTTGCGTAAAGCGTGTAGAAACCGCGGGAAAAAGCCGCCGCCGGTAAAGAGGCGATATCGTTGTCTTCGATGGATTGCAGGGTTTGCGGTGAAATTTTTGTTTCTTCGGCAACTGTTTTCAGGTCGAAACCCTGTTTGATGCGTGTTTCACGGAGCAAATCGCCAAGGTTGGTATATTTGGTCTCATTAGCAGGGCGTGACATATTTATTCCTGATATTTAGTAGCGTTTTTGCACCCTTATTGTAATTTACAGTTGCATTTTTTACAGCGGGTGCCGGTTAGTGCCCGTCCATGGATGATCCCTTTTCCCGTGTCTGATCCATAAATAGCTATTTTAAAGTCTGCGCTATCTGTTTCAATTCTTCGCTGTTCTTAAAATATCTCATTTTTGGACAAACACCCTCTAATTCCCCATTGCAGGTTGGTTTTTTATCCTGCGTCTTGATTTAGAAGAAAATCCTGTTTTCGGGCAGATAAGATTAATAAACTGACTCCGTATCTACACTGTTCCGGGAGTTAAACAAAAAAATATATTAACCGTACTGCGAAATACAATGCCATGATAATACTATTATTTTCTAATATCTACATTTTAGCGAAAACCTGCGTGAAGAAAACAATAAAATATATTTTATGTTGTTGAATTAATGTGTTATTTGTTGGTTGTGGAGTGATATCTTTTATAATTTTTGTATATAAGCTTTGTCCTTAAGATCTTTTACCCATCCTTGAAAGGCCTCTTTAAGTTTTAGTTCATAAAGCTTTTCCTTGATTTCCTTTTTGACGGAATCGTACGGCACCGAGACTACGACGGAACCTTTCTTGTTGGAGAGGAGTTTAAAAAATTGAAAGGCGTTGGTCGTCTCGATGATTTTACTGAGTTCGCCACGTCGTAGCGGGGCAACTGCGGTCCGCATGGCCTGGGCCATTTCGTCCAGGGTGAAAAGGCCGATATCACCACCGTCGACAGCCGACGGCATATCGGAAAACTTTTTGGCAAGTGATTTAAAATTCCCACCGTTTTTCACCAGGTTATAAACCCTCTTTGCCCGTTTTTCCGCCTCTTTTTTCCTGGCTGCCAGGGGCTTTTGCCCGTTTTTGTCACTGTCCCAGGTAAAACCCATTTGCAGTAGGTAATAGCCGCCGTCATTTACCTTTGAAGTGTAATGTTTATTGTAATAATCGCGGATCATCTCCTCGCTGATGGCAATCTTTGATCGCACATCGAAGCTGATCAGTTTACTCTGCAGGATCTGTTCTTCGAGACTTTTTCGGTAAGATTCTTCCGTCAGCCCGGAGTTTTCAAGTTTTTCCTTGAATGTTTCCGGGTCCAGGGCGGCACGTTTTCTGATCCTTGCGTAGGCGTTATCAACTTCTTCTTTTGAGACGCGTATCTTAAAGAGTTTTGCCCTCTGCTGGATAAGCCGTCTGCTGATCAACGTATTCAGTGCCCGTTCGCGGGCTTTTGCCAAACCACTGAGCAGGGATTTCTCGGAGTTGTTTTTTGTGAGGGCCCGGTATGCTGTTGCGGCTTCCTGATCTACTTCGGAGAGGGTGATGACGTCATCGTTGACTACGGCCAAAACCTTGTCGACAATTTCGGTATGGGCGAATTGCGTGGTAAAGATACTGATAAAAATTACCTGCACAAAAGTATATAATGATAATTTTGTAAACAGGGGCTGTGGGAAAAATTTCATGAAAAACCTTTTAAATGAAAAAAAGCAGAATTTTGGCGGAAAACTTCCGTAATTAGGTTGGTTCCGGATGCTGTGTACTTATGTTGTCAGTATCTATTCTTCTGCATAACGTGGTTGACTTTCGTATATTGTGGAATATTTTGTCGCAAGAGTATATCATAGAAGTAATAATATTGAAATCTTCACGGGAGCTGATTTATGAAAAAACTCTATAAAGTCATGTTCTCTGCGATATTGTGGGTTATTCCACTGTTGTTGATGATTACGGTTCTGGAAGCCAATGCAGCCACGCAGATGCCGGCTTTTGCCTTAAAAAGTGTTCATGACGGTAAAATAGTGAGTTCTAAAAGTTTTAAGGGGAAAGTCCTGTTTGTAACGTTTTTCGCCACCTATTGTCCACCCTGCGTGGCGGAAATGGAGTCTCTTGTTGCCTTGCAGAAGGATTTAGCCCCGGCTGGTTTTTCCGTGATCGGTTTTTCCCTCGACCAGGGCGGCCCTGCAAAGGTGTCCAAATTTACCAAGGAAAGAGGTGTCAATTATCCGGTCTTGATGGGTGATTTGAAGACGACCAGGGATTTCGGGGGTGTCTATGGTATTCCAACCGCGTTTCTTGTGAATAAAAAAGGGCATGTGGTAAAAAAGTATATGGGGTTTGTTGAGCATGAGGTGCTTGAAAAGGATATAAAGAGTTTGCTCTGAATCAGTGTCGTTGAAAAACGCTTTATTTCCTGCCTGTTACTATAGTTGCAATTAATTTAAAGATAAAATATAATACTGTGTGTTCGAGGAGTAGTGTCCGGATGGACACTGGTAGATGCAAGCGTTGCCTGCCCTGTTGCAGGTCTGTTATCCCAGTTGGAAATATGAACTCTAAAGGAGAACAAAGATGAATAAGAGAATTATCGCTATCGTGATGGTAACAGCTTTTGTCCTGGCCAGTGCCGGCCTGGGTTTCGCCGCGAAACTGAAGTGTACCGTAGATGCCGTGGATGGCAAAAAAGTAACTCTTACCTGTAAAAAAGCGGATAAACTGTCTGTGGGAGATAAAGTCAAGGTTTCTCCTCCCAAGAAGAAGAGTGCCGTTGAGGGTTGCTGATTGACATAGCGTTTTAAGTTAAGTATTCTGCAGGGCCGGTTGATTTTGTGTCGACCGGCCTTTTTTTTGTTTATGTGTACATGTTTTAGTCCCTCAAAAATTCTGCCCCGTGGAGGTGCGTATGGAGTTGTTGAAGGCAGGTATTCTCGGGATGGTTCAGGGGCTCACCGAGTTTCTTCCCGTCTCCAGCTCGGGTCACTTGGTTATTGGTTCCGAATTGATGCATTTCCGAGAGCAGGGGATTGTGTTTGATGTTTTTCTTCACCTTGGTACCCTGATGGCGGTATTTGTTGTTTTCAGAACCGAACTGCTGGCCATGGTGAAAGCACCGTTTTTATATCGCCACGGCCAGTGTGACCGCGAGGTTAGGGACTTTTTTTTATGGGATATATATGTGGTTGTAGCGACGTTGCCTGCTGTTTTTGTAGGACTGTTTTTAAAAGATACTTTTGAGCGGTTCTTTAACAACATTGTTCTGGTCTATTGTATGCTGACTGTTACGGGCCTGCTTATGATTGGTACAAAATTGCTATCCGCACGCAATGAACCTTTGACCTGGTTTCGCAGCCTTCTTGTCGGTTGTGCCCAGGCATGTGCCATTTTACCGGGGTTGTCCCGATCCGGTTCGACAATTTTTGCCGGTATGGCCCTTGGTGTTGACCGTGAAAAGATAGCCAGGTTTTCCTTTATCATGTCTATTCCGGCGATACTTGGTGCAGCCGTACTACAGTTGCGGGATGTGTTATATAACAGCCCAGGCGGCGATGCCTGGCTGAATATTTTGGTGGGAACGGTGATGGCCGCTATTTCCGGTTACTTGGCGATACAGCTGTTGTTGGGCGTTATCCGAAAGAACAAGTTGCAATGGTTTGGATATTATTGTTTGTTGTTGGCGGGGGCCGGTTTGACTCATTTTTTCTTTTTTACTTAATTTTTCGGTGTAATCAAATTTAACCGGATAAGTGGCCCGTAACGTCGCTTGTTGGGATAGCAGCCATGGATATTCGTACTCTACCTGAACGGGAACGCCAGATATACAATCGTGTCAAAAAAAAATACAAACTGACTTTTGACCGGTTGTCCATCGGAGAGAAAAAAATTCGTTTGTTGAAAATTGCCGATCTTGAGCAATTCCTCGATGGCAGGGATCCGTTTGCGAATGTATCCGAATTCCCGTTTTGGATTCGTCTTTGGGATTCGGCGATGATTCTTGCCTATGTCCTTGGCAGTCAGCGGGATAGCCATGGGAAGAGATTGCTTGAACTGGGGGCCGGACTGGGCGCTCCCGGATTGGCGGCAGCAGCGGCCGGTTTTGATGTGACCCTGAGTGATTACGAGGAGATAATAATGGATTTCCAGCGGGTGAGTGGCGCTGCATCCGCTCTTACAAACGTGGAATTCATTCATCTGGACTGGCTTGATCCGCCTCAACTGCCGCCCTTTGATGTCCTGGCCGGGGCGGAGATATTGTTTCGAGATGAGTTTTTTCAACCACTTCTGCGGATTTTTAAACAATATCTTGCCCACGACGGTGTAATATATCTTGCCCACGATGCAAAGCGGCAAAGTCTGCCTAAATTTTTAAAACTTGCCCAGAATGATTTCGACATTGCCCATAAAGAACAGACGATCAAACGGGATGGTAAAACGATAACAATTATAATCAATCGTTTACGCCACGGAAAAAACTGATTATCCTGCAGCGTGGATACCGTTTGCAATGGAGTGTCATGTCACTTTATCCGGTTAATTTAAAGATAGAAAACCGGCCCTGCCTGGTAATCGGCGGGGGCGGGGTTGCCCTGCGTAAGGTTCGGAGCCTTTTAGCGGCTGAGGCCCGGGTTCGTCTTGTGAGTCCGGCAATATTGCCTGAATTGAGGGAAGTGGTAAATAATAACGGCGTCGAGTGGTTTGCCAGGGGATATGTTGAAGGCGATTTAAAAGGGATGTATCTTGCCTTTGCGGCAACTAACGACAGGGGAGTACAGGAGCTGATCCGTCGAGAGGCCGATAAATGCGGGGTGTTGTTGAACAGTGCCGATGATCCCAGGGGCAGCCATTTCCATGTACCCGCTCATTTTCGACGGGGTAGGATGTTGATAACCGTTTCCACGGAGGGAGGCAGCCCCGGACTTTCTAAAAAGATCCGGGAACAGCTTGAAGTGGAAATTGTTCCCGGCTACGGCATGGTCGTTGATCTGTTGTTTATGATCCGCGAGTCCATTGTGGGCGGTGCCGGTGATTCGACTGTGAACAAGGAGTTATTCTCCAGGTTGTTTGCCGCCGATATTGTGGAACTGATTTTACAGGAAGATTGGTTTGCGTTGCAGATGCTTCTTTTGGAAGAATTGCCTGAGCAGGTTGACGCGGTGTCTTTACTAAAGGGGTTTCTCGACGCTCATTAGGAGGCTGGTTACCATTATTTAATGTCGGGATGTTTATGGAAGAAATAAATAATCTTTTGTATCAGCTGGTTCTGGTTGTAACTTTTGTCGCGGCCGCTTCGTATGTGGTTTTTTTTATAAGTCAGAATAATCGATTAAGAAATATTTCCCGGCGCATTCTCCTGGTTTCAGGTATTCTGCAAACCCTTTATATCTGTTTCAGGTTCGTGCTGGCGGGCTATACCCCCATTACTTCCCACCACGAGGCTGTGGTTTTCTTTGCCTGGTCGACCACCTGGGCCTATCTTTCATTTAGGTGGCGTTATACGGTAAAAAATTTTGGTACTTTTGTGACCGTCCTTATCTTTATTCTTCTGCTCGTCTCCTCCCTTTCCTCAAGGGAGTACGTTCCCCTCCCGCCTGCGCTGCAAAGTTTATGGCTGCCCGTTCATGCCGGGGTATCGATTATCGCCTACGGTTTTTTGTCACTGGCCTTTTGCGGCGGGCTTATGTACCTGCTCCAGGAGCGGGAGTTAAAAAACAAGACCTTCGGATTCTTTTTTTCGCGCTCTCCATCCCTTGATGCCCTGGATCAGTTGAACAGCCATTGTTTAACGGCCGGTTTTATCTTTTTGACCCTGGGTATCGTTACCGGTTCGATCTGGGCCCGTCAGGCCTGGGGAACTTACTGGCAGTGGGATCCCAAGGAGAGTTGGTCTCTTATCACCTGGTTTCTTTATCTTGTTCAGGTACATCAGAGGTTTACCGTGGGCTGGCGGGGTAAAAAAGCGGCGGTGATGGCTATTGTCGGTTTTGCCTCGGTGGTGTTCACCCTGTGGGGTGTTACATATCTGATTGGAGGTGTACACAGCTATGCCGGATGATATGATAATGTTGCTCGGGGTGAACCATAAAACAACACCGGTGGAAATAAGGGAGAAAATTGCCCTGACCGGTGGTTATGAAGAGCCCCTTGCCGCCCTGAAAAAAGTCGACGGCGTGAAGGAATATTATCTTCTCTCAACCTGTAACCGTGTGGAGCTGCTCCTCGTTGCCGATGACGATAAATTGGTTGAAAGCCGTATTATTGAATTTCTTTTCGGTGACCGGGTGCCGCGGGATGAATGCTTCGACTATCTCTATATTTACCGGGGCGATGCTGCCGTTCGTCACCTCTTTACGGTCGCGGCCAGTCTTGATTCTATGGTCGTAGGTGAGGCGCAGATCCTCGGCCAGTTAAAAGAAGCCTATCGTTACGCAGCTGACTTTAACTGTACCGGCCCTTTGTTAAATAAACTTCTGCACAAATCCTTTTCCGTTGCCAAAAGGGTGCGAACCGAGACTGCAATTGGTTCATCGGCCGTGTCAATCAGTTACGCGGCGGTGCAGCTTGCCAAAAAAATATTCGGCAGTCTGCAGGAAAAAAAGGTGATGCTTGTTGGTGCCGGTGAAATGGCGGAACTGGCGGCGGAACATCTTGTCGGCCAAGGTGTCGGATCGGTGGTGGTTGCCAACAGAACCCTGGAGCGGGCGGTTGACCTGGCCAGGCGTTTTAACGGCACCGCAGTTGCCATGGGGGAGCTTATTACTCAGCTGGAAGAGGTGGATATCATCATCAGTTCCACAGGTGCCGCAGATATAATACTTTATAAGGAACAGGTGCAGTCCATCATGCGGGCCAGGATGAACAGGATGTTGTTTTTCATCGATATTGCCGTGCCCCGCGACCTCGATCCCAAATTGATAGAAATTGATAATGTGTATCTCTACGATATAGACGATCTCGTTAATGTTGTGGAAATGAACAGGTCGGAACGGGATAAAGAAGCGGCGAAGGCCAAGCGGATCGTGGCAGAAGAGACGTTGAAGTTTCAACGCTGGTACCAGGGTATGGCGGTTATTCCGACGATCCAGTCCCTGAAGAATAAAATCGAAGCTATCGGCAGGGGAGAGCTGGATAGAACCCTTGCTAATATGACTGATATTTCGGCTGACGACAGGGAAAAACTGGAACGGATGATAGCGGCCATCACTTCGAAGATACTTTATAACCCGTTGATGTTTCTTAAAGAAGATTCTTGTATGGGCCGTGATAACAGTGATAAGAAAATTACGGTGGTGCGTGATATATTTGGTTTAACTGGTGGAGATGATGAACGAAAATCTCCGTGAAGCAGTTGAAGACGAATGGTATCTTGTCCGATATTCTGGGGAGAATCCGGAGATTGCCTTTCAGGCATCGGTTTATTACCTTACCCGGGACGAACAGGGACCGGTTGTCGTCTTGAGCGGTGAAGAGTTGGCCGCTCTTCAGGATGCAGCCGTTGCCAGGTTTACCGAAATAATTGTACGTGATATGTTCCACGAAAATTACGGTACTTCTGCCTATCGCGGTATCAGCCGTTCGATTGTAAATTACAACCGTTTTAAAAATTTTTGCGAGCGCCAGCGGCGAAAATGGCCCGAGGTTCGTCAAACCGCCGCAACAACACTGCGCAGCTTTATGGAGGCGGAATGTGTTCTCCTGAAAAACCCCGATCGGGAAACAATTATTGATTGCAGCTTGCGGGAATTGCAGGATTTTATAACGGAGCTGGGGGTTCAGGTAAATTGTAAATTGGATGAGTTTGTTTCAAACTCATCTTCTGCAGGCGGTACTTAGGCGGAATCTTTTGTATGCCTTGGTGGGAAACGAAGTCCCATACCAAGGTGCTTTTGCTGTTTAACAATGCTCTTTCTTGAGATGATTATGAAAATTAACACGAAGTTTTGTACCTGCTGTTTTGTGCTCTTTTTTCTCTTTTTCTCCCAGGCCGGTGTCGTGGTCGCCAAAAAGGAGAAAACAATAGATCGAAAAAGAAATCAGCTGATAGGTTATATTCTCAGCAGGCAGTTACCACCGTTACATTTCAGTGACAAGGTCTTTGACGATACCCTGGCCCGTGCCGTTTTTCATCTGTATATCAAGCAACTCGACTACCAGAAACGGTTTTTACTGCAGGGTGATGTGGATCAACTCAGGGCCTTTGCTCCCTACCTGGATGATAATATAAAGAGCGGTAGGTTGTCGTTACCCGATACCGGTTATGATATCCTTTCTGAAAAAATAAACCGTGTCCAGAAAATGGTTGAAGGGATGTTGGCAAACGACCGTGTACAATGCGCGGCAACCGGGAAGGGAGAGTGTGCGGAAGGTTCTCCGCTTGAGGTCGTCGGCAATTTTCATATAATGCGCAGAGAATCCTATGAAACGGACTCCGAAAAGATAACTTTTGCCAAAACATTCCAGGAGCTCAGTGATAGATGGCGAAAGATAATCAAGGGGCAGGTTATTTCTCAATATCTGGATCTCGAGGAAGATCAAAAAAATATAGTAACAAGAATTGCGGATAACAAGGCGGAAAAACTGACTAAAAAAGAAAAGACCCTTGCCGAAAAGAGCAGGGTGGAACTCTGGCAGGCCGCCCTTGCCAAGGTGCGTAAAAGGAATAAATCTTTTTTTCTGCGTATGCATCAGGAAACCTTGCAGGACCATTATGATCGTTATTTCAACTGTGTTACCAGGGCATTTGGTCCGCATACAAACTATATCCCACCCGCAAATAAAGAACAGTTCGATATAAATATGCGGGGCAGTCTTGAGGGTATTGGTGCCCTGTTGCGTGAAAATGATGGTTTTATCAAGGTGGTGCGTATTATTCCCGGCAGTGCCTCTGCCCGGCAGGGACGCCTGAAGGCCGAGGATGTTATCTTGCAGGTCGCCCAGGAAGGGGAGGAGCCGGTTGATATTACGGATATGCGTTTGAGGGATGCCGTGCGCCTTATTCGCGGCCCGAAGGGTGAGGCGGTGACATTAACCGTCAGGAAGGCTGACGGTACCAAGGAGCATATTAGAATAGTTCGTGATGTCGTGCAGATAGAGGAAACTTTTGTTAAGCATACCGTGATTAAATCGACGGATGGTCGCCGGACCGGATATATCTTTATTCCCAGTTTTTATCGTGATTTTGAGGGAACGCGTAACGGCGCCCATGGCCGGAATTCCACCGACGATACCCGTAAGGCAATTTTGGATCTCACCGCAAAAAAGGTTGATGGTATTGTCCTGGATCTGCGGGACGATGGTGGTGGAGCACTGGTGGACGCCGTTGATATAACCGGTTTGTTTATTAAGTCAGGGCCGGTGGTTCAGGTGAAAAACAGCTTTGGCGACAGGCGGGTCCTTGAGGACAGGGATGAGAAAATTTTTTATGACGGCCCCCTGGTGGTAATGGTAAACAAGTTTTCCGCCTCAGCCTCGGAGATTGTGGCTGCGGCCCTGCAGGATTATCGGCGCGCCGTTATTGTCGGCGGCAAACATACCCACGGCAAGGGGACGGTACAGACCATTATTGATCTTAATGAGAATATTCCCCTGCTTCACCTTCACCACTATGAAGATCTGGGCGCTCTCAAGGTTATGATACAGAAATTTTACAGGGTAACCGGCAGTTCCACTCAATACAAGGGGGTGGAACCGGACATCGTTCTACCCAGTTTGTTCGAGCATATCAAGTCGGAGGAGAGATATCTTGATTATTCTTTGCCGTGGGATGCGATTGATGGGGTACCCTTTACCCCCTGGTCGGATAAACCGTTTAATCTGGAAAAATTACGTAAGCGTAGCCTGGAGCGTGTGGCTGAAAACGAGGGGTTACGCATCATTAAGGAAGAGGCTTTAAAGGCCAAGAAAAGGGCTGATGATACCGTACTTTCGGTGTTTTTTGATGATATGCGCCTTAAGAGGAAAGAGTCGATGAGCATGCGGGAAAAGGTCGGTGCCCATTATCGTAAGTATAGAAAAGAACGTAATAAAATCTTTGATGGAGACGATGTCAAAGATCCTGATGAAGACCCGGAACTGACTTGGCTTAAAGATGTGAATGAAGATCCGTTTATCGAGGAAGCGGCGAATATCGTCGCCGATATCATTCATGATAAAGAGCCGTGAAAACGCGTGCTACACTACGGTTTACCGTTATTTGGATATGCTGCAGGCGGGAAAAATGTTCTTGAAAAAGAACAGTAAAGGTGATAAAAATGGCAGCCTGTGAATGGTCATTCATTCGTTTTTTGCAATTATAGTGTATTGCGTGCGTGTTTAACAAGGGTTGTCATTTTATGGATCTTGCCGAAGGCTTCAGGAATCACGGGGAAAAAATTGTCAGTAAATGGGTGGAGTACACCCTCTCCACTTATACTTCATCCTCTTTTTTCATAAAGGAACGGGATAAGTTCGCAAACCCGGTGGGGGGTAATGTCCGTGAGGCGTTGACCAAACTGTTTCAGCTTCTGGTAAAGGGCGCCGCACCCGAGGAGTGTGTTTCGCCGCTGGAGCAGTTGTTGAGTATCCGCTCCGTTCAGGAGTTCACACCTTCCCAGGCGGTGGCCCCTCTGAATGCGGTGAAACACATTACCAGGGAAGTATTTGCAGCGGATAAAGAGCGGAGCCACCTGGTTGACGAATTATACGATTTCGAATTTGCGGTTGATCTGGTACTTCTTGCCGCTTTTGATATATACATGAAATACCGGGAACGGTTATACCAGGTACGTATGGCCGAAATAAAATCCGGCAGTCAAATATTAACAGACAGCAGGTGTCCGTCCAATATGTTGTCTGTGGATGAAAATAAGAGTATTCAAAGCTTAAGGTAAAGGTATTTAACTGGTTTTGTCGCGGGTGGGAGGGTTCCGTTTTCCGCTTGTGCTGATGCCAAAACAGTTCAATTGAAGCGAGGTAAGAAATGAAGTATGCCTTCTCATTTCTGGCAGTCATTGCGTTGGTTCTGATAGCCGGACTCGGATCTCAGATACCGGGGTTTCAGTATCTTTTTGGTGTTGCCCTGCCGTATCTAGCCATGATGACCTTTCTCGGGGGCTGTATCTACAGGGTGGTTCAGTGGGGTAAATCCCCGGTACCGTTCCCGATACAGACAACCTGCGGACAGGGAAAATCACTGGATTTTATCAAACACGACAGGCTTGAGGCGCCCAATACAACGGCGGAGGTTGTGGCCAGGATGTTTCTGGAGATTGTAACCTTTCGGTCACTCTTTAGGAACACCAAATCGGAAATCCACGATGGCCCGAAAATCACCTATGAGTCGTCCAAGTGGCTATGGGGATTTGCCCTGATTTTCCACTATTCATTTTTGTTGGTGATTATCAGGCATATGCGCCTCTTCCTTGATCCGGTCCCCTCCTGCCTGGGATGGATCGAGTTCTGGGATGGTCTCCTTCAGGTGGGCGCCCCTACCTGGTACATATCGGATATCGGTCTGCTGGCGGGCTGTGTTTTACTGTTTAGCAGGAGGCTGATTACCCGTCATGTTCGTTTTATCTCTCTTATCAACGATTATTTTCCATTGGTCCTGATTTTCAGCATTGCCTTGACCGGTGTGTTGATGCGCTATTTCCTGCGCACCGGTATTGATATCGTTAATATTAAGAAGCTGACCGTCGGTCTGGTCACTTTTTCTCCGACAATTGAAGCTCATATAGGGGTAATTTTCTATATTCACCTTTTCCTTGTCTGCGTGCTGGTTGCATACTTTCCGTATAGCAAACTTATGCATTTTGCCGGGGTGTTTTTCAGCCCAACCAGGAATATGAAGAATACAAGTCGTTCGGAACGCCATATAAACCCGTGGAATCCCACTATTCTTCCCCATTCATATGCGGGGTATGAAGATGAATTCCGTGAGTTTATGGTGGATGCGGGAATTCCGGTGGAGAAGGAATTGCCTCCTGCAAAGGATGAAGAGTAACATTATTGACCCAAAACTAGCTTAAGAGGATAAGATAACGATGTCAGTTCCAAAATTAGAACAATTATCGAAAAGCGTAGTGCAGGGACCATCCTTGGCGACGGGAGCAATACCTACCAGGGATTGGATGGATCTCCCGGTTGTTTTTAAGCCGGGAAATTATGCGTATCCTGCAAAAAAAGAAAAAGTTGAGTACCTCAACAGCCAGTCCGGCCTTCATTTTCCCAATGCCCGGGAGTGGTCTCCGGAAGATGAGGATTGGAAATTACCCGAGGATTGGAAAGAAATTATCATAAAGGGCCTCAGTGAACGTCTCGAAAAATTCAGATCCTTGAAAATTTTTATGGATTGTTGTGTTCGCTGTGGTGCCTGTGCCGATAAATGCCATTTTTTCCTGGGTACCGGTGATCCTAAAAATATGCCGGTTATGCGGGCCGAGCTGCTCCGTTCCGTATACCGTAATGATTTCACCCTGGCCGGGAAAATTCTTGGTAAAATGGCCGGAGCCCGGGAGATGACGGTGTCCATCCTCAAGGAATGGTTCATGTATTCGTACCAGTGTACTGAATGCCGGAGATGTTCGGTATTTTGTCCGTACGGGATAGATACCGCTGAAGTGACGATGATGATGCGTGAATTATTGCATCTGGTGGGGGTCGGTATAAACTGGATTCTGGAGCCGGTTTCCAATTCCAATCGTACCGGTAACCACATGGGACTCCAGCCCCATACATTTAAGGACAATGTCGATTTTCTGGTCGATGACGTGGAGGCGTTGACCGGGGTCAGGCCCAATATCTCCTTTAACAGGAAAGGGGCCGAGATCCTGTTTATTACGCCATCCGCCGATGTATTCGCTGAGCCGGGGCTTTATACCGCCATGGGCTATTTAGCCCTGTTTGAGGCCATTGGCCTTGACTATACCTGGTCGACCTATGCTTCAGAGGGTGGTAACTTCGGTCTTTTCACCAATAACGAGTCCATGAAAAAGCTCAATGCCAAGATGTACGCCGAGGCTGAACGGCTTGGCGTGAAGTATATTCTCGGCGGCGAGTGCGGTCATATGTGGCGCGTGGTTCATCAGTATATGAACACTATGAACGGTCCGGCGGATTTTCTTGAAAAACCGGTATCACCAATAACCGGTACTGTTTTTGAAAATGCGGCTTCATCGAAGATGGTTCATATCAGCGAGTTTACAGCTGATCTTATCAAACACGGTAAACTTAAATTTGACAAGAGCCGTAACAGCCATGTAAAAGCGACCTACCACGATTCCTGTAACACGGCGAGGGCCATGGGACTTCTGGATGAGCCGCGTTATATTCTGGATCATGTCGTCGATTGGGTTGAAATGCCTGAAAATACCATTCGCGAACAGACTTTTTGCTGCGGATCCGGAACCGGCCTCAATACCGATGAAATTATGGAGTTGAGGATGCGTTCTGGTTTGCCACGGGCGAATGCTGTTAAATATGTTCAGGAAAAGCATGATGTTAATATGTTGGCCTGTGTCTGTGCCATTGACAGGGCAACGTTGACATCGTTGATGAATTACTGGAATCCCGGGGTTGATGTCTGTGGTATCACCGAACTTGTCGCCAATGCGCTTATTCAAGAAGGTGAAAATCGCCCTGAACTCACTGAAGGTTTCCGTACCCTGCTTTAGAAAAACTTGAACAGAATAGAGGAGTTAACGTAATGTACAATAAAGGAACAATAATACCGGGACTGATTATATTCGTCCTGTTTGTAACCTTCCCGCTCTGGTTCAACGCGTTCTCGACGGCAGCAAGTACGGTACCTAAGCCTGAGCTGCCACCGGGTGGAGAAAAAGCGTGTATTGCACCAGCCGCTGAAATGAGAGCAAGTCATATGGTTATGCTCAATGAATGGCGGGACGATGTCCTACGTGACGGTGACCGTGTTGCTGTCACTGTGAATGGTAAGGAATACCGGAAAGGTTTGCAGATGGCCTGTATGCAGTGCCATAGCAATAAGGAGAAATTCTGTGACTCCTGTCATGAATATGCATCCGTTAAACCGTACTGCTGGGATTGTCATTTAACCCAGTCAGCGCTGGCGACAAAGAAGGAGACACACTAATGGATAAGCAAAGAAGAAAATTCCTGAAAATTGCGGGGGCAACCGCACTTGCCGGAATCAGTGCACCCGCAGTAGTCAAATTGACGGCCTCTCCCGCTCTTGCATCGTCAGGGCACGGAAAGGTTGCAGGACACGGTGCTGCTGAAACAAAGGGTCACAGTGGAGAAGAATCAGCAACAGGTGTACGTCTTGGTATGCTTATAGATATGCGCAAACTGTATGGTCATCCAGAGCTTCTTGAAAAGGTAGCTGCTGCATGTATTAAAGTGCATAATATTCCGCAGATTGAGGGGAGCAAAAGTGAAATAAAATGGATCTGGGATATGGCATACAAAAACGTTTTCCCAGAACATTCATCCTATCATTCATCTAAGATTACTGAAGAAAATAATTTTCTGGTATTATGTAATCACTGTGATGAACCTCCCTGTGTTCGTGTTTGCCCCACTAAAGCAACTTTTAGAAATGAGAAGACCGGTATTGTAGCCATGGATTTTCATCGCTGCATAGGGTGTCGTTTCTGTATGATGGGTTGTCCATACGGGGCCAGAAGTTTTAACTGGATGAACCCCAGACCTTATATTAAAGAGTATAATCCTGATTTCCCTACCCGCATGCGTGGTGTTGTAGAGAAGTGTAATTTCTGTGGAGAGCGTCTTGCTCTTGGTCAGGAACCTGCTTGTGTTGAGGCTGTTAAAGAGGTCGGAGCGATCGTTTTTGGTGACTTGAATGATCCGGATTCTGAAATTCGCCAGATTCTTGACAAGGAACATACCATCCAAAGGAAACCTTCCCTTGGAACTAAACCGTCAGTCTTTTACATAGTGTGAGGGAGTCATGATTGAAAAAGTATTTAAAGGCAACTCTAACTATTGGATGTGGCTGGCATTTTTGTGTGCATTCATTGCGGTTGGAGCGATTTGTTATCTCAGGCAGTTTATTTACGGCATGTATTTAACGGGTATGGGACGTGATCTGTCTTGGGGACTTTATATTTCCCAGTTCACCTTTCTGGTTGGTGTTGCGGCCGGGGGCTTGATGCTTGTTCTACCCTATTATGTCCATAATTATAAAGTGTTCGGCAGGATAACCATCCTTGGTGAATTTTTGGCCATTGGCGCATTGATCATGTGTCTTATGTTTATTATGGCCGATATTGGTCAACCCCTGCGTGGGCTTAATATGATTTTGCACCCCACCCCCAATTCCATGCTGTTCTGGGATATGATGGTTCTGCTTGGTTATCTGAGTCTGAACATTATCTGCGGTTGGGTAATTTTGACCGCCGAGCGCAAGCAGGTTAAACCGCCTAAGTGGGTCTATATTTTTGTCTACGTCTCCATCCCGTTTGCGGTTTCAATCCATACCGTAACTGCCATGCTGTATTGCGGTCTGCCGGGGCGTCATTTCTGGCTGTCGGCCATCACCGCACCGCGCTTTCTGGCGTCGGCTTTTGCAGCGGGCCCTGCGCTTATTGTTATTGCATGCCTGATCATGAAACGGATTGCTGATTTTGATGCGGGCAGAGAGGCCATCAACAAGTTAGTAACCATTATTATGTATGCCGCATTGATCAACGCTTTTTTTGTTCTTCTTGAGTTCTTTGTCGGTTACTATTCCAATATTCCCGGCCATAAACATTCTCTTGAATATTTGTTTTTCGGTCTGGAACACCATGGTATTGTTTACAATAACCTTGTCCCCTTTATGTGGAGCTCGGTCTTCCTCTGTTTTGGTGGTCTCGGGTTGTTTGCTTATATGAAGATCAAGGACAGTGGCAGCGACTTAATGATCGGTATCGGTTGTGCCATGATTTTTATTGCGCTCTGGCTTGATAAAGGGCTCGGTTTTGTTATGGGTGGTCTGGTTGTTAACCCGTTGGAGGAAATTGTTGAGTACTATCCCACTGCCAATGAGATCGGTATTACTCTTGGTATCTGGGCCACCGGTTTTCTCATTGTGACTCTGCTCTATAAAATTGCGGTGGATGTGGAGCATGAGGTAGAAGCCTAGGAAGATCCTTTGTTCAATCCTTATTTTGTGCAAAGTTGCTATCTTCTGATAACCGTTTGAAAAAAATCACGTATTTATTTAGACGCCTCCGACTTGTCGGGGGCGTTTTTTTTTGTTAAGTACGGAGGTAGTTAAGGTGCGGATGGTCTTTGGAGAGCGGTACGGACACCGTTTTAAGGTTATACCTGAAATTTTGCAATTGGTGAGTTCACTGTAGATGATGTGGATCATCAATAGCGCAAAGTTTGTAAGATGTCGGTTAAAGCGAGGAAATATTTGCTAGAAAAGCGTGTGCTAATAGTTTTTTATTCGTTTACCCAACAGACGAAGTTATTGCTTAAACAGTTTAAGGCTGGTCTTGAAAGCGAAGGCGTCGAGGTTGTGATGGAGAGGTTGATTGCAATCAGACCTTATCCTTTTCCTTTTCGTTCTGATTTTGCCCTGTTTAAGGCGATGGTGAGGACGTTTTTCATGGCGCGTATGGAGACTGAACCGTTATCGGCCAAATGTTATGAGGAGTATGACTATATTGTTCTGGCCGGTCCCACCTGGTCGTATCATATAAGTGGGCCGGTACTCGATTTTTTCGATAGATACGGGAAAAAAATTTGTGCTGGACGGTCGGTTGTTCCCTTTATTTCTTGTCGTTCTTACTGGAGAATACATCTTCGGGAGCTGAAAAAACGTTTGGCGACCTGCGGGGCCCGCGTTGAATCATCAATTGTATTTACTCATCCGACGAGGGAGCCTTTCCGTTTTATCGGGCTGGTTCTCCAGTTACGTGGGAAAATGGTACGTAGGGAAGGTTCCTGGTTCAGGAAATATTATCCGGGTTACGGCCATGATGAAAGGCAGGGTATTCTTGCCCGTCAACAGGGAGTTTCGTTGGCGAAAAAGATACGGACTGAGGTCCCGCCCCGATAATTTTGGTTATGGTCTTGCGGAATGGTGGTTATTATGGCCACTGACCGGTCAGGTAAAGATAATATAAATAGTGTATTTCCTGGGCGTAAAAGAGATATACCAGGGCTGCACCCGAAAGAAACGGGCCAAAGGCGATGCGGGTGTTGCCGCCTTTTTTCTGGCTGCGCATGGCAATGAGACCGATAACGGTACCGGACAGCGAGCTGCTTAAAATGACAAAGGGCAGGGATTGATAGCCCAGCCAGGCTCCTATCATGGCCAGAAGTTTTATATCACCGCCCCCCATGCCGTCTATTTTGCGGATCAGCAGGTAAAAAAATGCAATGAGGTAGAGGGTACCTCCGCCGACCAGCAGACCTATTAACGAACTCTGCCAGGTAATGTTACTGTTTATAAATGAGAAGAGAAAGCCCAGGGCTATGCCGGGCAGGCTGATCGTGTCCGGTATTATCTGCAGGCGGATGTCGATGAAGATTATTACCAGCAGGGCCCCGCAGAACAGGAAATAACCAGCCGCTTCCAGTGATGGTCCGAACTTATGTACCACTGCCATGGATAATAGAGTTGTGGCAAGTTCAACAAACGGATATTGTGGTGAAATTCTTATTTGGCAATGGCCGCATCTGCCGCGCAGGAAGAGATAGCTGAAAATGGGAATATTTTCATACCAGCGCAGTGACGTGGAGCAGACCGGGCAATGGGAGGCGGGGAAGACGACTGACTGTTCCGGATCCGGCAGACGCAGGATGACCACATTTAAAAAACTGCCTACTATGGCACCGAACATGGCCACCGGGATTAGTAAAATATATTCTGATATCATTGTTGTTTGAACGCCTGAATTTTTGCAGTTGGTACACTCGGACAGTCTCCTGTGGGCCCGTGGTTTTTGCAATATGGTCGATTGACGGTGCCATCTTGCCCGCCATACTGTATGGTGCTTTTTCTCGGACCCCTCTGCTTATACTTTATGGAACCTCGACCCATGTGAACGGTTGAGTATTGTTTCTTTCATCTACATTGTATAGTTAACTATGTCACAATACCAGGAAAATGCAATTGTTACACGTGTTGAGCAGTTTTCAGCAAAAAATTATCGATTAACGCTGGAATGTCCGGAAATTGCCGGAAGTGCACGGCCCGGACAGTTTGTTATGATACGAATGGGACTTGGAAAAGACCCCCTGTTGCGTAGGCCGTTTTCCATCCACCAGGCCTCCGCCAACGGGACGATCCAGATCTATTTTAAGGTGGTTGGGCGGGGAACTGATATCCTTGCCCATGTTAAAACCGGTGAGAATATCTCTGTTTTCGGACCATTGGGACAAGGATTCCGGGTGGATGAAAAATCAACTGCTGTTCTTGTCGGTGGCGGACTGGGTATCGCGCCCATGCTTTTTTTGGCTAAGGCCATCTGTCGCTTAAAGAGCGGTTGTTACGACGATTTTATTATCCTGGGGGGGCGTAAAAAGGAAGAAATAGAGCCATTGCTCGATAATTTTCGTGAAATTGGTATCACATTTTACAGTGCCACTGATGATGGTTCCCACGGCCACCACGGTAATGTTGTCGATGTCCTGCAGTCCTTTGATCTACCGGAACAATGCACGGTTTATTGCTGTGGTCCGGAACCGATGCTTGCCGCTGTTGCCGGGATCTGTCGGGCAAGAGATATTGGTTGTCAGGTTTCGGTGGAGAGTGTAATGGCATGCGGCATGGGTGCCTGCCTCGGTTGTTCCAGGCTGCGACGTGATGGTACATATGGTCGTGTCTGCATGCAGGGGCCTGTTTTTAACGCAGAGGATCTGCAATGGAATATTTAAAAAACGGTGACGCACAGCTTCCTGATCTGCGCGTCAATATAGGCTCCATGGAACTTGTCAATCCGGTGATGACCGCCTCCGGTACCTTTGGTTATGCCAGGGAATTTTCTCAATTGATGAACCTGCATCGACTGGGTGGTATCATAGTTAAGGGTATTTCACTTCATCCCCGCCGGGGTAATCCGCCGCCTCGTATTGTTGAGACATCATGTGGGATGCTGAATGCCATAGGTCTACAAAATGTGGGAGTAGAGAGGTTTGTCTCCGAAAAAATGGTGTATCTCGCAGGATTGAGGGTGCCGGTTATTGTAAATATTCTTGGCGATTCCCTGGAGGAATATCGCGAGCTTGCTGCCAGACTCTCCGGGGTGGACGGTGTCGCCGGAATTGAGGTTAATATTTCCTGTCCCAACGTGAAAAAAGGTGGTGTCGCTTTTGGTACCGATCCCTCCATGGCCGCCGCCGTGACCGGTGTTGTTAAAAATATTGTTGATGTGCCGGTGATGGTAAAATTATCCCCCAATGTAACGGATATAACGGTGGTGGCCAGGGCGGTTGAAGATGCGGGTGCGGATTCAATCTCCCTTATTAATACCCTCATTGGTATGGGGGTTGACTTGAAGACCAGGCGGCCATCGCTGGCCAATATTATCGGCGGCCTTTCGGGTCCTGCCGTAAAACCCGTTGCTCTGCGTATGGTCTACGAAGTTGCCCGGACTGTTGCGATTCCGGTTATAGGTATTGGCGGTATTTCTTCTGCGGATGACGCCCTTGAATTTCTTCTAGCGGGGGCGACGGCGGTGCAGATAGGTACGGCCAATTTTATTAATCCACGGGCCAGTGAAGAGGTTTTGGAAGGAATTCATGATTATGTGGTTAATGAAAAATTACCGTCAGTCCGGTCTATTATTGGCGGACTTATCATTGATTAGGAACTTATTTAGAAAATTTCGCGCGGAAAAATAGCGGGGGTTTGGTCAACAGCACATTTTTGGACAAATTCCCGGCGTCAGCAATATACTAACTTAGACAAGCTGCAAGTAAGTGCCTTGTTTTTATTATAGCTTTTATGGAGTAAGGCACTGATCGGCAGTAGAGGAATATTTATGATAGAAATAGAACCCGTTTCGGGGATTGATATAGCCCTCGAGGTGCCCGGCTCAAAAAGCCTTACCCAAAGGGCACTGATAATAGCCGCCCTGGCCGATGGTACCAGCAGGTTGATCGGCCCCCTGGAGAGCGAGGATACCCTCTATTCATCCACGGCATTAGGGCAGATGGGTATTGTTGTGAAAAAGGAAAAAGATTGGCTTGTCCGGGGCGGGGGCGGAATGATTACGGCGAGTGAGCAGCCTATTTTTCTCGGTAATAATGGCACGGCCACTCGGTTTTTGACCTCGGTTGCCTCGCTTGGTAATTCGTCATATTATATCGATGGTGATGAGCGTATGCAGCAACGGCCGATCGGGCCACTGCTCTCGGCCCTACGGGGCTGGGGGGTGGATATCCAATCCAGTGTTGGCACGGATTGTCCACCTTTGCTTATCAAGGGGAATGGTCTTGCCGGTGGGGAAACAGTTCTGCCGGAGGGAAAGAGCAGCCAGTACCTCTCTTCACTCCTTATGGTTGCGCCATATGCGCGGACATCGGCGTCCCTGCGGGTGGAGGGTGAAGTATTGTCCAAACCCTATGTGGCCATGACTCTGGCCGTAATGGACGCCTTTGGCATTGAAGTGGAGTGCAGCAGTGATTTCAGTTCATTTTCAATTCCCCGGGGCTGCTACAAGGCACGGGAGTATAGAATTGAGGGTGATGCTTCCAACGCCTCATATTTTTGGGGTGCGGCCGCGGTAACCGGTGGACGCGTCACGGTCACCAATATACCCGTGCCCTCCCTGCAGGGTGATGCGATGTTATTGCCCCTTTTGGGGCGAATGGGGTGTGATATATCCCGCGCGGATAACGGTATAACATTGCAGGGGGTGGAACGTCTGGCTGGGATAACAGTTGATATGGGGGATATGCCGGATGTTGTGCCAACACTGGCCGTAGTTGCCGCCTTTGCCCACGGTACGACGACAATAAACAATATTGCCCATCTCCGTATTAAAGAGTGTGATCGCCTTACAGGCGTGGTAACAGAGTTATTGAAACTGGGTGTCGACGTTGAGGAACATGAGGCGAGTATGGTTATCCATGGCCGGGGTGGAGCCGGTTTGAAAGGGGCGGAAATAGATACCTATGAAGACCATAGAATGGCGATGAGCATGGCCGTTGCCGGCTTGAGAATAGGTGGTGTTAAGATTTTAGGAGAAGGGTGTGTTGCCAAGTCGTTTCCCGATTTTTGGCAGAGATTTTCCTTGCTTGGTGGGAAAAAACAGCCCTGACGTTTATCTGACTCAAGGCCGTTTTTTTGACTTTTCCTGTTGGGTTTTGATTTTTTTTGTCCGTATTCCGTACTCTTTTTTTTAACCAGGAAAAAGAGTTTGCCCGGTTCCTTCATATGGTTGGCTGCGGCCCTGGCGTATTCCCCCATTCCCCAGAAGAGATCAACCCTGCCGGTGCCGCGAATTGCCGAGCCGGAGTCCTGGGCAAAGACAAAACGGGTCAGGGGATGCCAGTCCGTCACTTTATTATCAGCTTGCGTCGCCGTGGATTTTACCGAGGGTTGCCGGGAGATAAGGTAGCCGATGGCCCCCACCGGCAGAGCGTTACCATCCAGGGCGATGGAGCGACCGGGGGTGAGTATTTCACCACTGCTGCCCACCGGCCCTGAATCATCACCCCAACGAAAGAAGATGTAGCGGGGGTTATGGTGGAAGAGGCGTTGCTGTTGTTCCGGATGTTGGCGTAGGTACGCGCGAATGGAAGGAATATTCACCTCGGCGAGGGGCATGATTTTCTCGTCCACCAGGACCTTGCCGATACTTTTATATTCCAGGCCGTTGGATGCGGCATATCTGATTGTCTTGAGCGAATGATCTGGTAACTCTATTCTGCCTGATCCCTGCACGTGGAGCAGGTATGCGTCGAAGGGGTCTCGCAGGTAGGCGAGTTCGTAGCCTTTTAGGAGGTTTTTACCTTCGATTTCCGCACGGCTCCAATAGGGGACGAAGGTGTTGTCTTCGTTGTAACGACCGACTAGACAACCGCCCTTATCGTTGTTGTTTTTATTGATGAGGGATTTTGGCCGAGAGTAGATTGGAGTTAGAAAGGGCTCTTTTTTGACAAGGCTGCCCGCAAAGACCGGTTCATAATATCCGGTGACCAGCATCTGCCTGTTTCTTTTTCCTTTCCTGCCTCCGGCCTGGTAGACGGTATAATTTTTATGTAGAAAACGGTTTAACTCGGCGGGGTCGGGATGCTCTTCTAATTTAGCAATGAATTTGCTGATTGATGTGCAAAGTTGGGCGTAACTATATCGGTCTTTACCGAAATATGCGGTTTTTAGGGGGTCTTGTCTTTGTAAAAATGTAAGTTGTCTCCTGGCGCAGTTCAAGAGGGACTGGTGGTCTGTGTCGTCTGAAAAGAACGGGACGTTTTTGGGTGGTAATCGGTGGAGCGGCTGGTAAATATCACGTCTTGCCCAGTAATAGATCGCGGCAATAATGGTAAGACAAATTAGAAACAGGGCTCGTTTTTTATTAATACGCATACCGTAACGGATGGTTTATTGTTTAAAAGCCTCGGCCAGTTCTGATACGACCATTGCGTATTTATTACTGTGATTGTATGCGGTGATTGCTTTAAAATTAGGATAACCCGCAAAATAACTTACTCCATCACTCGATGTGGACGAATCTTGTAGAGAGATGATAAAGAGCTGCTTGTTGGCGGGAGGGCGTGGAATGGAGATACCTTGAGTTTTAGCAATGAGTCGCCAGTCCAACAGCGCTTTTCTTCCTCTATTATGGGCGTCGATTAAGACCTTGGATTTGAGCTTTGTGCCGATTTTAGCAGAGACCGGGCTGTGCAAAGTCCAGCCGAATATCTTGAGATAATGGGCGATGGATGCGAAAATATCCGGTAAAGAGTTGATAAGATCACGGCGGTTGTCACCATCAAAATCCACCGAGTAACTGTTGAAACTCGACGGCATAAATTGCGCCTGACCAAAGGCTCCGGCGTAGGAGCCGGTTATGCTGAGCGGGTCGAAGCTGTTCTCACGACAGAGTTTCAGAAAATGAATGAGTTCCTTGCGGAAAAAATCAGATCTGCGGGGGTAGGCGTCGAAAAGGGTGTTGAGGGTCTGGAAGAGGTTGAAACTTCCCTGGTTGGCACCAAATTTTGATTCAATTCCCCAGATGGCGACAATATATTCCCTGTCAACGCCATAGGTTTTTTCAATACGGTCAAAGAGTTTGGCATGGCTCTTGAGAAATTCTTTTCCCGTGGTGATTACCAGGGGGGTGAAGAACAGGGGCCGGTATCGGTAATAGGGAGTTTCTTCCCATTGTCGATCCATGAGAACCAGTACTTTTCGGGAGATACGTATATTTTTAAACAGGGTGGCCAGGGTGGCCCGTTTAAAGTGGTGAACCGTTGTTAATTCATTAAAAAGGGCTGTGTATCGGGGGCTTGTTATGTCGATAAGCTGGTTGTCGACGACTAAATCGGCGGCCTTAGTCCGTGGCTGTCCGCCACAGGTTGCGCAGGTGAGTATTAAAATAAGCTGGGTGAGAAAAAAGAGCTCTCCCCAATATTTTAACGTTATGCGCTTAATGGTATTTTCCCTGAATGTGTTCATACAAATTCAGACCGCTCCCTAGAATTTCGCAATCGACAAGTTCGGAATCTTCGCTGCCGTGGTAAGGCTTGGTCGAGATAAGTTCGATGTGGCAAACTTTTTCTCGCAAATACCCGGAAGAGGTCTGCCTTGGCCGGGAAGATCCTGCCCTAGAGGGTGACACCCAGCGGAACTCCGATATTTGCCAGTTTAAATACCATGAGATAGGTGGTATCTCCCGGGGTATAGCGGGTCTCGAATTTTACGGACCAGCAGAGTGCCTTATACGTTATCGAACCGCTGGCTTTCACCGTCTCGTCCTGGGCAAGCGAGTGCTGAACTTCAGCCCCTGCAAACCAGCCGTCAACTATTCTGGCATTGATAATTGCGTTGATCTGTTTGATATTTTCAGCCCGTTTAAAGCTGTAGTCGAGGCTGAAATAATCACCACGGCTGTTGATGTATCGACCTTCAAAGGTATGGCGGTTAAAGGTATTGTCGTAGACATCGTAATATGTTTTGTAGTTGAGAAATGTCCTGTGGGCCGGTGTCCATTGGATCCTTGCCCGGATATTGGAAAAAGGTCTATCCGATGACTTGCTGCGCAGGTCGTAGGACTGTTCTATCTTAAAATAACCGTATTCATGGGTCTTTTCTTGGTTGTTTTTATCCTGGTTGAAAATATTTAAAAAATTATCAACACCGTACGTGATGGCATTTTTATCTTCAATTCGATCAATATTATCGAATTCCGGCAGATCGTCCTGGTCAACGTCGGTGATGTAGCCATATCTTACGTAGGGCCTTACCTGGTGGGCCGCTATCCTCGATTTACCGCTACCGCGATAAAAATCCTTTTCAAGGGTGGTGGCGATCTCCGTTTCGAATTCGGCCAGCAAGCGGTTTTGGGTGTCGTCTTTATCCCATGTGGCATTGCCATATTCCTGGATTTTATAGAAGGTATCACGGAGGGAGACCTCGGCCCTTGACTCCAGGTATTCACCAAGTGGGATCGGTGTGGCCAGGGATGGATGTATATCGAACCTGTGGCCGCCGATACCATCTTCCCGCCAATAATCGACGTAATCGGTATTCCAGTCGAAGGTGAGATTGGTGTCATAGAGGGGAATTGCCCCTGAAAATTTAATGTTGGGTAATTTCCAGAGCGGAGTGTTGGTGTTTATGCTCCGGGTATTGGCATCGTCTATGCCGAGGATATCCGCTTCAAACGATATACCGTCCCAGTTACGAAGGATTTTGAATTCGTTTTGTCGCAGGGCATCTGTCTGGTTTTGAAAACCCCTGCCAAATGTTTTCAGGTAGCGTTTATGGCTGTTTTTGAAACCGGTTATTCCCGAGTTGAATTCTGTCAGGTAATCCTGGTCCGAGACTATATCGATATCGAGTCTGGATTGCCAGTTATTAAAGAAGGTGTGGTCGGCCTTACCCCGTATCCAGTAACGGTCACTGTTGTCGTGCGTATAGCCGGTATCCTTGTAATAATCCACCTCCGATGGATCCGATAATTTATCATGGAGGTAATTGGCGGTGAAGGTGCCCCGGTCGGTATGACCTGAAACATAACGGAATTCCAGGCCGGGCATAAAGCCGCGTTTGGAGTAAATTTGCGGGTAGAAGGTGGCATCAACTGAATCCGAAATATTGAAGAACAAGGGGATGTTCAGGCCTATGCCATTGTTTGATGATTTAGAAAATTCCGGGAATAACAACCCGGTTTGTCTTGTATTCTTTACCGGCACGATGAGATACGGTGAATAAAAAACAGGGACGTTCTTTATGTTGAACATGGCGTTTTTAAGAACTGCATAACCACCCTTTGTGACGGTGGTGTGGGAACTGGAAAAACTCCAGGGCGGGGCCTGATTTTTCTCAAGTTTACAGGTAATGACCCAGCCGTCGACAATTTTGTATGTATCGAGTCCGGTCTTTTCGATTGTTCGACCTTCCAGGTGTAATGAATGCTTTGATCTGAGAATGGTGGCATCTGTAAATTTACCGGTCTCGCTGTTGAGGTTCAACGTACCCTCCGATGCACTCAGTTGGTCGCCGGGAGTGGTAATTTGTACATTACCCTTTGCCTTTATTAACTGCAGTTCCACATCGTAGACGATCCAGTCGGCTCGAACGGTGATGGTTGTCTTGTATTGTGGTTGTTTTGCGGCAACAAGTTCTCTTTTGGTGAGTACCACGTTCCCCTGGGCGACTATGCTGTCGGGATCTTGGTAGCGGGTGACCCTGTCGGCGCTTATATTCCATTTTTGAGTGGACATCTCCTCTGCGATACATCGCGTTGCAAAAGCACTTGATATGAACAATAAGGCGAGAAAACAAAAAAGAATTGAACAGGAAACCCGTGACATGCGTAGGAACACAGCATACTCCTTTAGAGAAATTATCGTTGGTGGTGTAAAATTACCGGGCTGTTAGCGTATATTGACCCTAACTAGTGTCTGTCCATAAATGGCCATTTTCCCCTAACTCTTCGTTGCTTTCAAAATTTAA
>CAZQOD010000026.1:19532-27764 GCA_964594945.1 uncultured Desulfopila sp. | reverse complement strand
CGGGTTTTTACTTGAGAAATCTTACTTTTACCTATTCTTCAGCAGAGGTTCCGGCGCTGGAAAATATCACACTCAAACTTGAACCGGGAATTCACGGATTCACGGGCCGCACCGGCTCAGGAAAATCAACCCTCTGTAAACTACTGACTCGCCTTTATCCGGTGGCTGACGACATGCTCTTTTTTGACAATACGGATGTTAATAAACTCCCCGTGGAATTCATCCGTTCACATATCGGTTATGTCAGCCAGGAACCCATCCTCTTTTCGGATACAATAGCTGCCAATATAGGATTTGCCAGGCCTGACGCAAGCCGCAAGGAAATTATCCAAGCCGCTGAAAACAGCGCCATCCACGCAGATATTATGGCCCTTAACCACGGTTACGACACCATGATCGGCGAACGGGGCGTGAAACTATCCGGCGGCCAGCGCCAACGACTGGCCCTGGCCCGTGCACTGCTCAGCAACCGACCGGTGCTAATTATAGACGACGGCCTTTCGGCGGTCGATGTGGCAACAGAACATGAGGTGTTTGCAGGGTTAAAACGATATTTTTCAAATAAAACCATCCTTATTGTCTCCAACCGGATAAAACTCCTCTCCATGACCGACCGGATAATTATTATCGGTGAGGGGAAAATTGAGCACAAGGGCGGCCATAATACGCTCCTTAAAGAAAACTCCCTTTACCGGTCGATGTATAAAAAACAGATGAAACAGGATACGGTGGAGGAGCCGTCAACTCCATGATGAATTACGGCTACAGTGAAGAAGGGCAACAGGGCTCACTGGGGGATTTACTCCTCTGGCGGAGAATTCTGCGCTTTGCAGGCCCTTATAAATTCGGCCTGGGGCTGGCGGTTGCCATCTCCCTCATTATAACCTCCGCGACCCTCACCCTCCCCCATCTTCTGCAGACCGCAATTGATAGTTACATCATGACGGATACCTCGGCAACAGCGACGCGGCTCACCGGTCTTGGCAAGACGGCAGTTTTTTATACCCTTCTCATCGGCGTGATTTTTTTAACATCATTTGTCCAGATCATTCTCCTGGAATGGGTAGGGCAATCGGTAATGCATACCATTCGCCAACATCTTTTTAGCCACCTGCTCCAGCTGGATCTTTCCTTTTTCAACTCCAACCCCACGGGCAGACTAGTCACCAGGCTGACAAATGACATCCAAAATATGAACGAGATGTTCACCTCGGTAATCGTCACTCTTTTTAATGATCTGCTGCGCTTGATCGGTATCCTTTTACTCATCTTCTGGCTTAACCCCGAACTTGCTGCGGTAATGTCTATTTTCGTACCGCTGTCTCTTCTCATCACAATCCTTTTTGCCCGCATGGCCCGGGAACGTTTCAGAGCAATACGCACACAACTGGCACGACTTAACAGTTTTCTTTCGGAAACTCTTTCCGGCATCGCCATAATCCAACTCTTTTCTAGGCAAAAATCCAGCCAGAAAAATTTTAAGAAGCTGAGCGCGGGCTATTTAGAACGGACCCTCAACCAGATCAAGCTCTTTGGCGCTTTTATGCCCCTTACAGAATTTCTAAGCTCGGTCGCGGTGGCCCTGATTCTATGGTACGGCGGTGGAGAGGTCTTGCAAAACAAGCTCAGCCTGGGTGGCCTGGTGGCATTTATCTCCTATATGCGCCTCTTTTTCCAGCCGTTACGAGAACTTTCACAAAAATATTCCATCGTCCAATCTGCCATGGCCTCGGCGGAACGCATCTTTCAACTGCTCGACACCAAAAGCACTATTTTAGTGACGTCAACCCCGAAAAAAGACAACCATATTCTCGGTGAACTGGAATTTGCAGACATCAGTTTCAATTATGACGAAGACAGTCCGGTTCTGCAAAATATCTCATTTTCGCTGCGACCCGGCCAGACAGTGGCATTGGTCGGCACCACAGGCTCCGGCAAAACCACCCTTGTCAATCTCCTGCTCAGATTTTACGAACCGCAACAGGGTACCATCAAAATCGACGGCCGAGATATAAGAGACATGGATCTGAAAGAACTCCGCACCGTGGTCGGCGTTATAATGCAGGACGTCTTTATCCTACAGGACTCACTTCTGGCCAATATTATTATGGAAACGGGAAAAAGTGAGGCACAGGTAAAGAAAATCCTGCAACAAACCGGCATGGACAGGTTTGTCGACAAACTGCCCCTGGGATTAAACACAATAATTGGCGAAGGCGGACTGGAACTGTCCACCGGTGAAAAGCAACTCCTCTCTTTTGCCCGTGTGCTATGCAGAAACCCGGCTATCCTAATCCTCGACGAAGCGACCGCTGCCATAGATACTGAGTCGGAAAACATACTTGAACAGGCCATAGCCGATAGTTTCCGAGAGAGAACATCGCTGGTGATAGCCCACCGACTCGCCACCATCAGACGGGCGGACTTCATTGTGGTCATGGAGCACGGAAAAATTATCGAGCAGGGAAACCATGGGGAACTGCTGCGAAAAAACGGCCACTACGCTTTGCTGGTGGCCATGGATCTGCGGACTGAGGGAAAACAGCCATCGACCCACTGAACCTCACCAGGATTTTTCATCTATACAGGAATATCAGCCAAACTCACCTCCGGCTCAAGACATACCGAGATAAGCCTTCTGCACCTCTTCATTATGCCTGAGATTTGCCGCAGTATCACTGGTGGTAATCTCTCCAGTCTGCATAACATAACCACGATCAGCAATGGAAAGGGCCATCAATGCGTTCTGCTCCACCAACAAAATTGTCGTGCCCTGCTCATTTAATTCTTTGATAATATCAAAAATCAGTTCAACAAGAATCGGAGCAAGCCCCATTGACGGTTCGTCAAGCATTAACAGCTTCGGGTCCATCATCAAACCGCGGGCGATGGCCAGCATCTGCTGTTCGCCACCGGAAAGTGTTCCGCCATACTGGTCTATCCGTTCTTTCAGTCTCGGGAAAAGAGAAAACCCTCTCTCCATACGCTCTTCAATCAAAACACCGTCGGAAATGGTAAAAGCGCCCATCTCCAAATTTTCCTTTACGGTGAGCATGGGAAAGATTCCCCGCCCCTCGGGCACATGAATCATTCCGCTATGCACTATCTCATGGGGATCCTTTTTTGAAATATCTTCCCCCTGGAAAATAATTTTACCTACCTTGGGATGCATCATCCCCGAAACAGTCCTAAGGGTGGTACTCTTTCCCGCCCCATTCGAGCCGATAAGGGTTACAATCTCCCCTTCTTTAACCTCGACGGTTATGCCCTTAATAGCATGAATGTGTCCGTAATAACTATGAATATCATCAAGCTTCAAAAGACTCATCAAATCTTCTCCTCGTGCTGTCCTGCCACCGCTCCACGTCCCAGATACGCCTCAATAACCCGTGTGTCGGCACGAATTTCAGCAGGAGTTCCTTCCGCAATCTTTTCCCCGTAGTCCATTACACAAATATGCTCGGAAATATTCATTACAACCCGCATATCATGCTCAATCAATAAAATTGTAATCCCCATATCGTCCCTGATATTTCTGAATAACAAGGTAATTTCTTCGGTTTCCTGGGGATTCATACCGGCTGCCGGTTCATCAAGGAGTAGGAGCTTGGGCTTCGAGGCAAGTGCCCTGGCAATCTCCAGCCTCCGCTGGTCACCGTATGGAAGGTTTTTGGCCAGTTCATTGCCGACACCACCCTGCAAGCCCACATATTTCATCAGTTCAACCGCTTTTCTTTCCCCGTTACTTTCCTCCTTTCTGTAGCGGGGCATACGAAAAAGTGCCTGAACAGCGTTCTGTCTAAACTGAACGTGCATACCGACGAGGATATTTTCCACCACCGTCATTTCCTGGAACAGACGAATATTCTGAAACGTGCGGGCCACACCCTTTGCGGCGATCTTATCAGGGGAAAGACCCACCAGGGATTTGCCATCAAACAAAATGGTGCCGCCATCCGGCTTGTAAATACCGGTCAGGGTATTAAAAAAAGTTGTCTTTCCGGCACCGTTCGGCCCGATAATAGAGACAATTTTACCCTTTTCCAGGGAGAAGGTGACGTCACTAATCGCTTTTAAGCCACCGAACACCTTGGTCATATTTGCAATTTCTAATAATGCCATCGCTCTATCTTCTCCTTAGTGGGTTTCTTTCTGATCAAGTTTACGTTTACGCCTACGGGCCGGTATAAGGCCCTCCGGACGAAAAATCATCATCAGAATAAGGATAAGCCCAAAGAGCATCCGTTGATATTTTGCGGGATCAAGTTGGGTGGAAAGATCCCGCCAGGCAAAATTGATAATGGGAATAATTGCATCACTCTGTCTCAATTCATTCAGATACAGCGAGAATCCCTGCAATACCTGGAGGTTGAGTATAGTGATTGTTGCCGCACCAAGGATAACGCCGGGTATGCTCCCGGCACCCCCGAGAATAACCATGGCCAGAACACCAATGGACTGCATAAAAGAAAACGATTCAGGGCTGATAAAAGTACGATTTGCAGCCAGCAGTACACCCATGATACCGGCAAAAGAGGCACCGACAGCAAAGGCCGACAGCTTGGTCTTAACCAGGGGGATGCCCTGGGCTATGGCCGCAGTTTCATCCTCCCGTACCGCCGTCCAGGCCCTACCCATTTTCGAATCGTCAAGACGCCTGGTTACGAAAATTATTACAATTATCACTATCAGGGCCATTATGTAAAACATCACATTATACATATCGGCAGGGCTGGCATCATGACCGACAATGGGCCTGAAAATATTATTAAATCCATGTACAACCCAATCCGGCATCCCCGGTCTCTGGATCGGAGTTATTCCCTGGGGACCATTGGTAAAATTAAGTGGTTTATCAAGATTATTGGCCATAACCCTGATAACTTCACCAAAGCCAAGGGTGACGATGGCTAGATAATCACCCCGTACCCTTAAAACAGGAAGACCAAGAATGAGACCAACCAGAGCCGCAACAATAATTCCAAGAAGCAAAAAGAGAAAAAACATATCCCCCGGCAGGAGAAAGGGTAAATCCGACGGCTGGGTTCCCGGGGCATAATGCAACACATAATATTGTTGCGAACCGAAGAACGCCCATAAATATGCACCAACCGCATAGAACGCAACATAACCCAGATCAAGCAGCCCGGCGAAACCAACAACAATATTGAGCCCCAGGGCCAGAGCCGAAAAAACACTGATCTGGAAAATAACCTCCAGGTAAAAGATATTTCTAACTCCGACGACGGGAATAATACCCAGTGCCAGGAGGGCGCCGAGAATCATTTTAAACTTCGCGTTGGTCTTAAAAAAATAGAGCGAAAGAAATGATGTAATAAGCAGCAGAAAAGCAAGATTGGAGCGCGGCAGGATAAAGACCGCCACGGTTCCAGCAATTATATGCGTCAACACTACATAATAGGGCAGCTGTCCCCTGTTCAGCCTGTTCGACAACTCTTTGAGAAAAATTGAAACCATGAAACTCTCCTATGCTTTCTGGCCGACATTTTCGCCCATCAAACCCTGGGGCCTGAATACGAGCACAAGTATTAGGATACTGAAAGCAAAAATATCCTTGTATTCGGAACCGGCAGCACCCATTGTGAAAATACCCATATACGATCCCGCAAAAGTCTCAAGCATACCAAGAACTATCCCGCCGAGCAGGGCCCCCGTCAAATTACCAATCCCGCCAAGTACTGCGGCGGTAAAGGCCTTCAGACCGGGGAAAAAGCCGACAAACGGGTCTATACGGGTAAACTTCAAGGCGAAGAGGACACCCGCCGCGCCGCCGAGCAAACCACCCACCCAAAACACCGTGGAAATAATACGGTTGACGTTGATACCCATCAGGCTGGCGGTGGAACGATCCTGGGCCACGGCCCGCATGGCCTTTCCAACCCTGGTGGCATTGACAAGATAGTTCAGTCCAACCAGCATCACCACCGCAGAAACGATGACAATAATAGATTTAATTGAAATCCCCAGGGTAAGTTTTGATGTGCCCATGGCAAACTTGCCAAAAATAATCCTCTGATCAAAATTGCCAAAAGTCGGAATAATCCTGTTAAACTGCCCGGTGGTAAGACTCTCAACAAGGCGAATCACATCCTGGAGAAAAAAGGACACGCCGATCGCGGAAATAAGCGGCACAAGGCGAGACGCACCGCGCAGGGGACGATAGGCGACCCTCTCCACGGAAACGGCAAGCAACCCGGCCGCGAGCATACCCAGAATAATCGCCAAAAACAGATAAGCGTAAGCCATACTCAACGATGCTCCGGCGAGGATTCCCGTATTGTCCAGAGCAATTAAGACCTCAACTCCGACAAAGGCCCCCACCGCAAAAATTTCACTATGGGCAAAATTAATAAACTCTAGAACACCGTAAACCATGGTATAACCAAGGGCAATGGCGGCATAAACAAAACCAATTGTCAGGCCGTCGATAATCACCTGGGGCAGATTAAGCATGGTATACGTGTATAACGACACGTTGTACTTATCCATTAAATTGACACCCACTGCGGTCTTATCCAGCATCAACGCCAGGGATATCACAATGGCAGACATAAAGGCCGCACTACCACTGGAAAAAGCCAGCAACTGACCTATGGGCCGTACCAGCTCAATAAAATTTATAGATCTGAGGAATCGTTTCATAGTCATTCTCTAACCTCGATACGCGGGGACGGGACCCTTCGAGGGATATACATTCTTACCAGACTCTCTCCAACCCATTATCGCGGGGTGAAAAACAGAAATTTCTCTCATCTGCTGCAGAAAGAAAACAACCGGCCCCCTACAAAGTAGGGGGCCGGGGAATATATTAAGAAATATTATTTAGGCGGCGCAATTTCAAGGGTCTTAACAACTGCGTTGGAACTCCACTTGGCAGGATCTTTTGACTTCACCTGGATAACAAAATAAAGCGCTTTCACGGGATCACCAATATCATTAAAAGTAAATGTTCCGGTGATACCCTTGAACTGCTTTAATGCGCGAACGGCCTTTGCAACAGCTGCACGGGTCGGCATTTTATTACCATTGGCTTTTGCGGCATTTTCAATTGCCTTCAGACTGATTGCCATGGAGTCATAAGATTGGGCGGCAAAAGGTTGAGGATCAGCATTATATTTAGCTTTGAAATCCTTGATAAACTTAGCTGTTCCCTCGTAAACGGTAGCGGGTCCAGAAACCGTTGAATAGAAAGTTCCGCCACCGGAAATCAGTGTATTACCACCAATTTTTGCAGCATCGGAAGAATCAAAACCGTCATCACTGAGAAAAATTCCCTCGTAGCCTCTTTCACGGGCCTGCTTGAAAAGAACTGCAGCCTGGAATGCCATGCCGCCAAAATAGATAAGATCAGGATTACCGGCAACAACGGGGGACAACAGGGCATCAAAATTGGCCTTTTCTTCAGTCCCCTCAAAACCGAGAACTTTCAGACCGTTTTCTTCTGCTCTTTTTCTAAAAAATTCCGCAATACCCTGACCATATGCCGTTTTATCATGTACTACAAAAACGGTCTTAACACCACGGGCGGCCGCGAAATCGGCACCAACAACGCCCTGGACGTCATCACGACCAACTATACGGTTTACTTCAAGATAACCACGACTGGTAACCTTGGGGTTAGTGTTTGCAGGGGAGACGTTACAAAGCCCAGAGGTATGATACACCTCGGAAGAAGGGATCTGAACCCCTGAATTATAATGACCCACTATGGCAAGAATTGCCGGATCGGAAACAATACGTTTCGCATTTGCAACACCAGTATCGGGGTTGGCTTGATCGTCAAAAGGTGCAAGGGACACTTTGAAGCCCATGGCTTCCAGAGGACCGCCCAACTGTTTCAAGGCCAGCTCTGCGCCACGCTTAATGTCCACACCAACAACGGATTGATCTCCGGACAATGGTGACTGGGTCGCAATCTTAATTACCTTATCGGCAGCCCCGACGGAACCGCAGAACGCAAGTGTCATACCTGCTGCAACTAATATTGAAAAAACACGCTTTGCCATACTTTCCTCCTCCTTTAAAAAAACTATTTTACATTCAGTTGCCACTTCAGCCGATAAAATCGATATACTACAAACATCACATCGATATTCAGCCACAAAACAACATCTTCTTTAACCGGTAACCGGTATAGCTGGACCAAATTCACAAGCCACAGCCACAACGAACAATGAAAGCGACTCAAGAGTAAAACCACTTTCATATAAA
>CAZQOD010000026.1:0-19432 GCA_964594945.1 uncultured Desulfopila sp. | reverse complement strand
TCAAGAGTAAAACCACTTTCATATAAATTCTTCTATACAATTACCTTTTTCTACAGGATAACTTACCCCAAGCAGTCTGGCTGGATCGGCGGGCTAAAAATCCATATCCGCCAAACCGGCCATAACCTGTAAAAACGAGACACCAGCCATGCAAGACACTCGCAACGAAGTGAGCGATGCAGAATTAAAAACAGTTATCGCGGATTTTCTAGACCAGGGACATGTGGACAACATCATAGCCATGTTCTCTCATGAGCCCGTCTATTATACATGGACAGCCGACCTCCTTAAAGACACACGGATGAGTGTGCGCCTCGGCCTCACGGTACTTTTTGAAGAACTTTACAAACAACAACGGGGAAAAATGGTATTGGCCGTCCCGTCATTGCGTCTGTTGCTCAATGATGATTCGCCACAACTGCGGGGAGAAGCCATATCCCTCCTCGGCATTATAAACACCCCGGAGAGCCGCGCCCTCATATGGAGCATGGAAAATGATCCCAGCCCCTTGGTCAGGGAGATGGTGCAAATAGTTTTGGACGAATGTGATGACTGAACAGACGGATAAAAAAACCGACACCGCGTGGAAAACGCCCTGGTGGCTCACCGTTTCCACAGCGTTTCTTTGTTATTACCTGCTTAAATATTTTATCCCAACCATACCGTTCAAAGGGGTGGTCGTGAAACAGATGGCCCAAGCAGCCCCGGATATTGCCCCTATTGTTGCAATTATCCTTCTCCTCATAGGCGCAAAACAACTCTACGAACCCACCGACGAAAAAAACGACAATACCGGAAAAGGGAAAAAAGATAAACAGGACAACGATACAAAAAACTGAAACTGACCCACACTTGTCCATCGCAAAATTTAGGTGAAGGTGAATAATTATCCAAATATCTTTTGTTTTCAAACAAAATTAGCTAGAATCGGCAGACGACCGGTAAATTCCGTACCCATTGAGTTATCATATGTTAGACACCACGGATAAAATAATTCTCACAACCCTGCAAGAGGACGGCAGAATCACCAACTCCAGCCTTGCCCACAAGGTCGGCCTGTCCCCCCCCGCCGTCCTGGAACGGGTGCGACGCCTCGAAACATCGGGCGTAATTAAAAAATATGTGGCCATCCTCGACCATGAAAAGGCAGGGTTCACTGTGCAAACAATGGTGATGGTCTGTTTGAGCCATCACCAGATTTCCTCCTTGCGTGAAGTTAAAGAAAGGCTCACCAAGATGGAGGAGGTCCTCGAATGTTATCAACTAACGGGAGAAGTTGATTTTTTATTGAAAGTTGCAGTAAAAGACATGCACAGCTATACGGATTTCGTCAATAACAAGCTTTCCGGGATCCCTGGCATACAGAATGTTAAGACCTCATTTGTTCTGGAAACCCTGAAAAACAATACCGCCCTCAACCTGGATAGCGTCTGCCCATAAACACCCCGAACCTAACTTTTTATTACTGCTCACCATTTGTCACCCATATTTTTCTCAGCCAAAAGACATTCCGCAGGTGATAAATTTTCCATAAAAGGGTATATGGGACTGGATATTAAATTCCTCCCCGCCATCAATTGACAACAAACGCAAAAAATACCATGAATAACCAGGGACAACTCATCGCACAGGCTGATGCAATCATACAATCGGGGGAGAAGGTTCTCGCCACCAAAAGAGCCGACAAAGCAAAAATAAGCACCGTTGATGAACAAAAATTTCACGATTTCAGAATTTCCGCCCTCTCTTACCTGGGTCGGGTCTTTGGAGAAAACAGCGCCTACTGCAAAAATTTTCGTGCCGAGGTCACCCAACCAAGCGCCAGCCGTACCAGGCGGGGAATTGGTATGATGACGGCCGCACAGCGGGAACTCGAAGGGAACTGGCTTGAAACCACCAGGGGTTCCATCTCCCGTGATATTTTAACCGATATGCTGCGCCTTGCCTATCAACATTTAAAACAAGACAATCTTATCCCGGCGGTGTCCATTGCGGGGGCGGTGCTCGACAAAAGTTTACGGGATCTCTGTATGGCCCGCAACATTTCACTCCATAACCGGATACAGGGCCGGGCAGTGACAAAAAATGGTCTGCAACTGACGGGGGAAGCATATAAAAAGAAACTATTCGACCGCCGGACAAATAAAAAAATCATAGCCTGGTTTGAGCTGTACAAAAATATAACCGAGAACAAAGAGATAAAGCCAACAGTCGACCTGGCAAAAGACATGCTTAAAGGCGTACAAAGTTTTATAACCAAATTTTACCATTGGTAAGCTCGCTGAAGATGTAAAACATCAATGGCTCTAATAAAGAACATTCCAGGCAACTGATAGCAGAGCCGGTTAACCGACCCCAGTAAAGACTGCAAAATTATCCATCCTGAAGGGCGAAAAAGCCATGCAAGCCACCGTCACATATCTCCACCCCGATACCCTGCTCTACATTTATTATATAGAGGGTATTGTTCCAGCCCACCATACTGTCAAATCCGCCGACTTTATCGGCAACTGGGTTGAGGATGACTTCAGTTTTCTCTTTTTTACCGCCCCCGCCAAAGAAACTGTTATCGAAATATTGCACAGTTATCCCGACCTTAATCTGATCGACGACTATGAAATGACATATTCCGAATGGCAGGGAGGTAATGTCGAACCGATACGGATAGGTCGATTTCTCCTCAATCCCACATGGATAAAGGCGTCTCCCGGAGAAAACGACGTGGCGATTACCATCGACGCAGGCGTTGTCTTCGGCAACGGCACCCACGCCACCACCCAGGCATGCCTGGAAGCAATCGATATAGCCTGCAGCGGCCATATGGTGAAAACCATGCTTGACCTGGGGACGGGCACCGGAGTACTTGCACTGGCCGCGGCAAAGTTGGGATGCGAAAAAATCATTGCCGTCGACTACAATTATCTGGCAACCAGAACGGCCCACGGTAATGTCATCCTCAACAACCTTGAAGAGCACGTGGTCGTGGTCAACGGCAGGGCGGAGGAACACACCGCCGTGGCCACGGATCTGCTCGTTGCCAATATTCACTACGAGGTAATGAAGGACCTGGTCCGCACCGATGGTTTTCTTAAACAGAAATGGTTTATACTCTCCGGCCTACTCAACAGCGAAACGGAAAAAATCATCGGTTATTTAAAAAAACGGCCGGTCTTAATACTTAAACGCTGGAACCAGGATGATATCTGGAACACCATCCTGGGGATAACCCAAACAAACATAGAAGAGAAAACGGGTTGAAAACCTACAGATTTATACGAAAGCGGTTTCACTCTTGAATCGCTTTCATTGTTCGTCGTGGCTGTGACCTGATAATTTGGTCCAGCCATGCTGGTTACTCAGCTTATTCCTCCATCAATACGACTCCTGTAAAATTTTCTTCACGACACCCCCGTCGACACTGCTGCCGAAATGGGCCATAATAGGTTTCATGGCCTGCATTTTATTGGCCAAAATAACAAAATCGACGTTGGCATCAATCCATGCTTTTATCTCTTTTTCACTCGCCTGGCGGGGGAGATATTCCTCCATAATTGTCAAGAACGAAGAGACCCCCTCCCTCCGATGGGCCAACAGCTCCCGCTCGGACTTAATTAATTTTTTTATTATCGCGATAACCTGATCATCGGCCACACTTTTCTCCGGTTGACGAGCAAATTCCCCCATGAGAATACGTATTGCCCCCATCCGCTCGGTATCCCTGGCCTTCATTGCCTTTTTTAATTCTTCCCTGAACTTCTCCTGCAGACTCATTTTTACTCCTCTTTAAAGATGAAAAATCCAGCCTCTACACCTTGTTGATGGCATATTTCTTCATGCGATAGCGAAGGGTATTGCGTGTTATACCAAGTTGTTTTGCGGCACGCGACTTGTTCCAGCCACATAACTCAAGCACATTCCGTATATGTTGTTTCTCTCTACTGACCAAGTCAGAACCAGATTCTCGACTAATTTGCTTGTCCCCACTATTTATCTTTTTTTTCAGGTGCTCAGGCAAGCAGGATACGCTAAAATATCCATCCCTGCTCTGCAGGCAACCATTTTCGATAATATTTCGCAACTCACGAATATTACCCGGCCATGAATATTTTTCCAACAGTGCAAGTGCATCATCCTCAATCTCCAGTACCTCTGTTTTTTGAAGCCTTGCGAACTGCACAAGAAAATATTCCGTCAACTCTTTAATATCGCCACGCCTCTTTCGTAAAGGAAGCAGATGCAACTGCAATACATTTAAACGGTAGAAGAGATCCTGTCTGAAAAGGCCCCGGGCAACCATCGATTCCATATCACAATTTGTGGCGGACAATATTTTTACGCGAATCGTCCTGGATTTGCTACCACCCACCGGCATAACCCTTTTCTGTTCGACAACGTGGAGAAGTTTCGGCTGCAAACCAAGGGGTAAATTGCCTATTTCATCAAGAAATATTGTCCCGCCGTCCGCCGAGACAAATGTACCTTTACGATCAGCCACAGCGCCGGTAAACGCTCCTCTGCAATGGCCGAACAATTCACTTTCCAGCAAATCTTCCGGTATGGCCGGACAATTTACCTGTACGTAGGGCGAGCCCGGAGGGGCGTAAACGTTGTGGATCGCTCTTGCAGCCAAATCCTTGCCCGTCCCGGACTCGCCGGTAATAAGAACTGAACTGTCGGTTTTTGCCAAAACCTTAATGGCTTGTCGCACCCTCTGCATACACTCTGAAGAGCCTATCATCCGCCGATCATTCTTTACATGCCGTTTCGTTTCAGCTAAAGCCCTGGCCACCAACTCAAGTACGAGATTATTATCCACCGGCTTGGTAAGATAATCGTAAGCGCCGTTTTTCATCCCGGCAACCGCCGTTTCAACGGTGCCGAAAGCGGTAAGAAGTATAAACGGAACCGTCGGGAAATGGTTATTACGAAAATTCAGAAGTTCCAAACCGTCCATATCTGACATTTTTAAATCACTTATAACCAGGTCCGGTCGCCATTTTTTCCATAACTCGGCACCTTTCCTGCCATCGGCCGCAGTCCGTACCTGATATCCCGGAACCTGTAACACCAATTCAAGCAGGCGGCGCATCCGCGGTTCATCTTCCACTATCATTATTTTCGCACCCATAAACTATCCCGTTATAAATGATCTTCAGAAATCACAGTCTCCAGAGGACGAAAAGGAAGACTGATTACCACTTCAACACCTTTTTCAGGAAGATTTTTTATCTTAATAACACCATGATGAGCGGCAATTATCTGTTTACAGATCGCAAGACCAACACCCAAGCCGTCCACCTTGGTGGTAAAAAAATTTTTGAATAATTCATCCGTATGCTCTTCAACTATGCCCGGACCGTCATCTCTTATCTTAAATACGGCAAAATCATTTTCCCGATATACCGACAGGACGATAAAACCATCATTTTTAATGGCCTCTTCACTGTTGAGGAACAAATTGAGCAACACTTGACGCAACTGTTGAAAATCGACACGCAGAAGCGGCAGATCGTCGGCAACGGAACACCTGATTTCAACGGAGGTATTATGATCAGACGAATATCGCCACTGTTGACATAATCTTGGGATCTCCTGCCGTAAATCAACTGTTTTGATATTGGGCTTTTTAAATTTTGCCAACCCCAAAATACTCGTCACAACACTGTTCAGGCCGTCCACCTCATCAATTATATACCCCAGCATCTCCCGATTAATTTCCGTTGGCCGTTCCGCCTCCACAAGATATTGAGCAGAGCTGCGGATAATTCCCAGCGGATTTTTTATTTCATGGGCAAGAGTTGCTGTCATTTCACCAAGCACCGCCATTTTTTTAGCCTGCACAATCCTGGTAAAAAGATCTTCAAGATGCTTTTTACTCTTTGCAAGCGATGTGTAATGCAGGCTATTACTCAACGCAACCGCCACCTGATTAGCCAATGTTCCAAGCATTCTAATATCATGATCCCTGAATAGCCTGCCGTCACGCAGGGGACCCAGTAGTAAAATTCCGCTCAGGGCCCGACCTCCCCGTAACACCAACATAAGATTATATCCGGCGTCACTCAACAGCAGCAACTCCTGGTTCAGCACAGGATCAACGTGCTCCTCCAGACAAAAAAGAACCTGCTTGCCACCAATAAACTGCTGGACGATTCTACTGTCCGGCCATGAAATATCTCCGGGACGTGCATTTTCGGGAAATAATCGGCTATGATCTCCTTCAATTATAAGGAGAGCGCTTTTGTTTATATGTATCTGCCTGGGAAGTTCATCGATAATAAGGTTAACGAGCTCTGAAAACTCGAGCGTCACTGCAAGTTTTTGACTAAAGGCGTGCAGTACGACATCATCGTCGTGACGAAAACGGAAGAAATAATGCTCAACCATTTTCTGGATCCAGTTAATAAATGGAGTCGCCGCCAAAGAAACCGTCAAAAGAAAGAAAAGAAACAGCTCCTCAGATAAAATCTCTCTGCCGAACAGCCAGCGTTTTATCAACGCCAACATGCTCACATAGCCCACCGTCAACAACACAATTACTACAAAATATGCGGTGGTACGACTAATAAGCCGTTCCACTCCGAGCAGGTTATATCGCAGTAAGGCAACCAGATGAGCCATCGGCAAAATTGTCGCGGCCAGCAGAACAAAACGAAAAGAGATAACCGGACGATCAAAAAAAAGACCGGGTAAAAGATATAATATCAGATAGGGTGTAAAGGTAATCCAGTAGGCAAACAGGGTCAATTTAACTTGATTTTTTGCAGAGGGGGATGAAAGATATCGAAGATCAATGAGATGTTTTAAAAAGGAGCCGACAATGAGAAAAGGCACACAGATATTACGATATCTCTGCAATGAGGTGAAAAACTTTTCTGTCAACCCGTTATCCAGCAACGCACCCGCCAGAGCGACCAGCACGGGAATTAAGTACAGCCATACAGCAACCGAAGGCCTTTGGTGAAAAAGGTCTCTTTCCCTCGGAAAAACGCAGTTAAAGTGAGCAAAAGCGCCGAATGAAAACCAGTTACTGATGGCTATCCCAAGAAAACTCAACGATATAATTTTCGGCTGCAGAAGACCGAAATGTGAAGGCAGAGTGGTGGCGATGGTGGTGGAAAAAGAGCAGAGCGTGAAAAAAAATAGCGCCGCCGGCTGCCCCGGTGGCGCTTGCAGTAAGGCAATGATTCCAATAATCAGAAAAAGTGATATCAGTAACAGATGGGGCCAGGCAACGTTAATATATTTTTGCCAGGTGAGCGGTTTGAAGACCGGAACAAACGTAAATTGTTTATTGTCACGCAGGACAGTAACAGAGGTGGTAACCGTTTTTTTAAACGGATCCAGCAGCAACAACCCCAAAACACCGGCGTAGTCTAACCCATCAATACCTGTTATAATATCACCAGTTTGTATTGGATTTTCATCACTGAGCACTTTGGCAACACGTAATCCCTGCCTTGTTTTATCAACACGGAAACCAGGCGTCCCATACTTGAAAGCGACAAACGAAAAAACATATACCGCCAGTAAAGGCACCACGATAAGCAACAAAAATTTTCTGCGCCAGTTTACATACCCCTCCATATCGTCACCGGAAAAAACGTTCTTAACACCAACAACTGCTAAATAAGAACCTTTTGCAAAAAAACATGCCGCTGATTTCAAAATAACCTTTTCTCTTTTTTATTTAATCTATGGGCAAAACCTAGCAATCGGCAGCCCCGGAGCCCACGCCGAATCCTGAGGATACGGACCATCAATGGATCCGACCTGTAAAAACTCCAATCCCTCACCCCCAAAGCATGTTCAGTGGAATTACCAATGCCGGAGAACGAAGATTCAGGTGAACACACAGAAAAGTATCGAAATTTGGAAAACCGCACACCCCATGCAATCATTCATGCAATAAAGCATATCACCAAAAATACCGTTCGGCAATTACAGCGAAGATATCAACCCCAATTCTGCCGGTGCAAATGCACCGGAACCGGTGGTTCATTTGCACCGGCGGCACAAAAAGAACAAGGGCCAATGTTCGACACCACCCCCGTAACCCATCGTTTTCGTGCATTACCTTACCGCCACCTGCAAATGGCATTGTTGTTGCTTAAGGAATAACCCAACGAAATATTCAGCTTACGATAGGAATTAAATTAATGGAGAAAGAAGAAGTACTCGTTATGCCACGGCAACACCCGTATCTGGAAATGTTATGTGCCCTGTCACTCACACTAACCCACAGGGTATGCTACAGCATGGTTGGAGAAATACTTTCCAACCAGAATACCAACCACTGGCGTTTATTGATTTCTCCATGGGATTTGAGTATTCCGTATGTCCCGTTTTTTATTCTGCCATATTTGTTCGTCTGGTTCTACGCAGGATTTGTATTATTTTATTCACTTATCTTTAAGAGTTACGATCACATACTTTTTAGATACTTCTACCTGAGCTTCCTGACCCTAACCATTATAGAAAGTCTTTTATGGCTGACATTCCCGGCAAGCATAATGATTCGAGTACCCCTGGATGTACTCAATAACAGCAGCTGGCTTGGCTCTTTAACCATATTTGTATACAAAAAGGCAACTCCATGGAATGTTTTCCCTTCGGCTCATATTGCCTCTTCATACATGATTTTGCTCTTTTCAAAATATTTTGCAGTCAGCGGACATCGCAGATATTTTTTCTTGATATCACTTCTCATCTGCCTGTCCGTACTTCTCATAAAAAATCACTATTTAGCAGATATTATAGCCGGTATTCTACTCGGTCACGTTGTGTACCGATTTATCTTCATCCCCACTTATAAAAGCAGAATATTAGACCATATCTCCACACCCACAATACTGTTTTTCAGTTATGTAATTTATGGCATTACCATATTATTTTCTTTAATTTCAATATATTAACCATGAACATTATAGGAGGGAAGACATGCTCATTATTTGATCTCTGGTCGGTTTGTCATTTCCTCACCGGAGTGGCATCCTGCACCATCATAAGCAAAATCTCAAGTGGAAAAAACGGCGGAACAACAGCACCATTGATTCTTATTCTACTCTTGGCATACACCTGGGAGCTACTGGAATTCTTTTTAGAATCAGGTGTAGCCGGATCGGATATCGCCTACTGGTTTCACGGTAGAGAATTCTATTTAAACCGTTTATTAAGCGACCCATTTCTTATGATAGCCGGATATCTTGCAGGGTGTAAATATCCTCGGTTGATATGGCCGGCCAGGATATTACTCGCCGGTTGGCTATGGTCAGCAATCGTTATCTTTCCACACAGTATGTCCTACCGCTAATTGCAATATTCAGAGTATACCCATGAAAGATAAAAAAACACACCTACTCCTAACCTGCAAAGGTGTCTTTCTACTGCTGCCCCTGTTGATTATTTATTCTTTGCTGTTCCCAAATAAACTGATACTGGTTGATAACATCCGTTTATCGCTGGAATCATTTTTCCTTCCCATCGTCTGTTATAGACCTGTGGGTAAAGAATATACCGATCAGGAAAACAACCCGATTGAAGGACCGACGGATATCAAGTTTGAAGAGATAAATTTTTATCGCAAAACCCTGGAGCCGGGAGATTTACTGTTTACCAGTAACAGACGATACCTGGGCGCCATGTTTGTTGCGGGTAAGTGGAAACATGCGGCCGTCTATCTCGGCACAAAGGAAAAAATAATTTCCACATTCGGGGCCTCAAGTCCCATCTACAACTGCCTGAAAACATATTTAAAAACCGGCAGGGAAGAACTTATTATCGACAGCGACCTCAGTGGTGTTCAAGTAAGGGAATTTAACAGCTTATTCAATTACCAGGATATCTCATACCTGCAATCCATTACAGCATTCAGGCTCAATATACCCACGCAAAAAAGCATATATTTCCTGAAAAATATATTTCAGCAGATTAATAAAAACTACGACTTCGACCTTCTCACCTATAACACTAAATCCATATATTGTTCCGAACTACTTTTTGACGCACTATGTGCAATTGATATCAGCCTCGAAGTGCCCAGCAAAATAGCCAATCGTAAAGTAGTCATGCCTACGGATATAGTACAATTTTTATCAAAAATGACCGCCGCAACCGACCAGTTCTCATTTCTGTTTTTTCTGGAGAAAAAGGATTACAGGATTATCACACGATCGATTAATGAAATTTTATGAGCCATATTAGCAAATATTATTCAAAAATTCGGCGAATAACCGATGATTCCTTCGGTAAATTAGGTTATTTTCTATATCACAATGCGGTCATATGCGGCATCCTCATTACACCGTTAATAATCTATCCGGCAACCCAGATACCCAAGCTGAAAATTGAATCGACGGTGGAAGATTACCTGCAAGATGATGATCCCGCCCTGATTGCTTTTAAAAACTTTCAAAATCAATTTGGTTCGGGCAGTAAAATACTCATCGGCGTGGAGAGCCAAGACCTCTTCTCTTACCCCAATTTAAAACGCCTCCAAGCTTTGCAAAGAGATATTGAATTACACGTGCCTCACATCTCCCGCATCAGGAGTATAACAAACGCTCCATATGTAAAAAGCAGTGGCGACAACATAATATTCGGTACCACCGGCGACCTTCTTACCTCCAGTAGCGACACGACCGCATTTAAAAATTTTATCTGCCGCTCACCCCTGTACAAAAAAAAATATCTTTCTGAAGACCGAAAGTTGGCCATTATATCACTATCGCCGGTGTGTCCGTCAATTCAAAACAACAGCCTCAATGTCCTCTCGAGTTTAATAACGGACGACAGCAACAAGACAAAAAAAACAACCAAGCAAATCTGCTCTTTAAGCAGTAAAGAAAACAGTGACATGATTACCGCGCTTGAATTGGTGCGCAACAGATATCAAAAAAATGACTTTAAAATCCATATAACCGGACTACCCGTACTACGCCAATTCACCGGCACGACAATGAAAAGGGATGTTAGCAAATTTCTTTTACTATCCGTTCTGATCATTGCAGTCCTCCTGTTCATACTGTTCAGAAGCTTACCCGGACTGCTATATCCACTAACTATAGTCTCCTGTTCATTAAGTACAACAATGGGAACAATGGCCTCATTCAACATTCCCTTCCAACCACCGACTAAAATACTTCCGTCATTCTTATTAACCGTTGGAATCGGTGCCAGCGTACACATCATGTTTATCTTTTACCAGTTTATCAACAAGGGGCTGGACAGGGAAAATGCAATCTCCGAAACCCTTCGTCATTCCGGCATGCCGGTGGTACTCACCTCCATTACGACGGCAGCAGGACTTATTTCATTCTCCACGGCTGAAATTGTTCCCATTGCCAATCTTGGTATTATAGCCGCTCTTGGTGTTTTTATATCCTTATTCTATTCCATTTTTCTTCTACCTGTTTTCCTGGCTATTTTCCCCGTAATAAATAGCAACGGTCCCGTTTTCATCCGTCATTTCTCAATGGTCTCCGTTGTGGCTGGCAGGATTGTCAAGGTTGCCACCGGATTCCCAAAAACCATAGTTACCATTTGTATCGTTTTAGTTATTTTGTCCTGCATGGGAATCAGTAAGCTGAATATAGTTTTCAATCCCCTTCTCAGGTTGCCTGAACACGCCCAATTACGCGTCGATACAAAAAACATAGCCCGTCATTTTCCGGGGTTGGCGACGGTTGAGCTCTTGATTAAAACAGACGGGCAAGGAGGATTAACAGACCCTGATATTGCGCAGAAAATCAATGAGTTTGCCCGTAAAATCACCTCTTATTCAACGGATAAAATTTACGTTTATAATGTTTCTTCCATATTCGATATTCTAAAAGAGGTGCAAAAAAACCTCGCAACCGATAAAGATACGGGGCCTGCATTACCGACAGACCAGGCGCTTATTGAGCAAGAATTACTGCTTCTGGAAAATGGCTCTCCGGATTTCGTAAGCCATTTAACGGACACCAATTTCCAACTCTGCCGAATTATAGTACAAACACCATGGATCGACGCCGTAGCATACCCCTCGTTCTTAAAAGGACTAGAAGGCCTGTTTAACAATATTTTCAAAAATAATGGCGAAATAACCTTAACCGGCATTATTCCGCTCTTATCCAGGACTATTTACGCCACGATAACAAGCATGATAAAGAGCTATCTCTTTGCAATTTTGGTTATTTCAGGGGCGATTATTCTATTTCTCGGTCATTTTAAACTTGGGCTACTCAGTATGTTTCCAAATATCTTACCCATTATCATGACCCTGGGTTATATGGGCTGGACGGGAATACCTTTGGATCTGTATACCCTGCTCATCGGCAGTATCGCGCTGGGCCTTGTTGTTGACGATACCATTCACTTCATGTTTAATTTTCGCCGCTACCACGATAAGACATCAAAAGTTGCAGATGCGGTAAAGATGACCCTGGAAAGTAGCGGTCTGGCAATGCTGGTTACCTCCATTGTTCTCGCCTGCGGTTCATTCGTTTTCATGGCCTCCGAAATGAGAAACCTATATTATTTCGGGATGTTAACCGGAATGACGATCATTACAGCCCTGTTGGCCGATTATTTTCTTATCCCCGCCCTCCTTACCCTCTATTACCAGAAAAGGGAAAATTAATTATGACAACCGGTACCATTGAAATCCAACACTCTCAAATTAATACAACTGTCAAGCGTCCCATATTCATAATCATACTGATCTTCAGTTTATTTATTTTACCCGCTTTGGCGCCCGGCAAACCATTAAGCGGTCTTGAGATTATTAAACGAGTCAATCAAAAGGAGCGGGGACGGACATCTTCTACAACAACTGAAATGGTTCTGATAGGCAAAAACGGCCAGAAAAAATCTAGGTTGATTAGATCATTTACAAAACACAAAACGGATATAATTAAAAAGATTCTTTTTGTCCTTTCACCTCCGGGAGTAAAGGGTACGGCCCTTCTCACATATGATTATCCATCCACAAGCCGGGAAACCGAACAGTGGATATACCTGCCGGCTCTCCATCGAACCAAACGTGTCTCGGCCGGAAACCGAAGCGGTTCATTTATGGGGTCGGATTTTTCCTACGGCGATCTCATCCGCAAATCCTTAAATGCCTACTCGTACACAGTAATCAAAGAACAGGTTCACAAGGGACATCCCGTCTGGATAATCGAGGCTATTCCTAAAAATACTGAAATAATACAACAATTTGGCTATACAAAATCCTTACTTATCGTACGAAAAGACAACTTTATTGTAGTGGGTTCAATACACTGGTTAAAAGATAAAAACACCCTCAAATACCACGAGGTAACGGAGTTGGAAAAGATTGACGGTATCTGGATTCCCACCAAGGTCTCCGCCAAAACGGTGAGTAACGGTGAAACCGTTCACAGAACCATTGTAATAAACAAAGATATAAAATTTAACCAGCCGATTGCAGATCAAATCTTTTCAAAACGAAAACTACAACTCGGTCTACAGTGATTGCACAAAAATACCACTCCATAATAAAATATATCAGGACAAATACCTGCCCGCTTGTTTTACTCATTGTTCTCCAGCTTTGTTGCCCACTCACCACAAAGAGCCAACAAAACGACCTTGAATTGAATGAAATTTTACAGGGCTTTGACGGGATAAAAACAGACGACCAAACACCCGTCGTCAACGACATCGTATATTCAGACATTAACCAAATTTCAACGGGAAAATTCCCGTCAATAAGCCTGAATGGCTCCATATGCCAACTCATTGCCTACGCACCATATGGCCATACCACCACTTCCGGTCATTTTATCCACGCATTAAGCAATATAAAATCAAGAATAGCATTAACTGCAAAAATTTCTTTTTCCGAAGACTGGATAACACAGGTAGCCGTTTGGGCTTATTATGATTTCATTTATAAAATCAAAGGTTATAGCCATTATTCCACCGAAACAGTGGCCGCAAACGAGAAAGAAACAACACTGGGAGAAACATATTTACAGGGGAGACTGTCAAAATTTATTGATATATCGTTCGGGCGACGGGTGGAGATCCTTGGGAAATCAGACTTTTTCAGGATCTCCGACGTGATAAATCCCGCCGACAGTCGTGATCGTTTACTCAATGATATCGAAATTACACACCTGCCCCTCTTGATGACCAAGATAGATGCCTATTTGAATAACTGGCGCATATCAGCCCTGCTTAGCCACGAGTTTCGTTACGATAAGAAACCTGTATACGGTAGTGATTTTTTCCCATTTGATTTTCCCGCCCCTCCAAGAAAAATCATAAATAACGATATTAAGAACTGCACCTTCTCCCTGGCCGCCGCACATGATTTCTCTGGTTATGACCTGGACTTCTTCTTCGCATCGTATAAAAAAGAACTCGACGAAGTGGGCCTTACCCGTGATACACCGGAACGCTACGCCACCCGCCTTACCATGTTTGGCGCCGCAATGGAAAAAGCCGTTGGAAGCCAATTATATAAAGTAGAAGTAGCTGCAAAAAAAGGTATGGAATTCTATGGCATCACGGACAAAAATATCTCCGGCATCGATCTACTTTTGGGCGCCGATTACACGGGCCTTAATAATACTCGTCTTTCTTTTGAGATACACGACCGCCACCTTTTTTACCACAAGGAAGATGATGCGGAAACAGATGATATCCCCACTAGAGACGAGCTTATTTGGGCCTTTCGACTGTCGAGATCATTTATGCGAAACACCTGTAACCTGGTTTTCCTCACCTATGTGGGGGGATTTGATTTTTGCCAGGGATCGGTACAAAACCTTTCATTTAGATACAATGTCAATGACAATATCACTGTCAGCAGTGGGTATATTTTTGTAAACAGCGGCAACAATTTTTATATGAAGAACGTCGGTAAAAACGACAGGGCCTATATAAAATTAAAATATACATTTTGAAATATAATAGATAGATACACAGACAAAAGCAACAATCAATCATATCGAATCTTACCTAGTGCCTGTCCATAAAAATAACTTCCTGTTTTTCTATTCACTACTATCACGAAAAAGCAATAAGAAAGACAAATAAACACCCCGTGTATAAACATTGAAGAACAGTTGTCCATCAATTAAGCATCTGGTATGATTCATCGCGTGGCGTTGTAATTTATAGCAACGAAACACTGCAAGGCAACCAGCCGGTTATACAACAAATACCACTAACCTGGGAATAATGTAATAAGGCAACGTCCTGGTCCAACCCTGGTAGGAGGCAGACCACAGCCAAGCCCCATACACGGGTTTGCAACTACCTAAATTCATTGACAACAAATTTAATCCAATGGAATAATTGCCGAAAGGGCGCAATTAAGGTACCTAAGTAACCAGCATGGCTGGACCAAATTATCAGGCCACAGCCATAACAAACAATGAAAGCGACTCAAGAGTGGAACCACTTTCATATAAAAGGGGAGTAGATATGTCACCTTTACCGGCTATAGAACTTGAGACACAGCCTAATCCCGATGCTACCGTTATCTGGTTGCACGGACTTGGTGCCGACGGCAACGATTTCGCACCCATTGTTCCCGAACTAAAGCTGCCGCAAGAAAAGGCAGTCAGGTTTATTTTCCCCCATGCACCCGCAATTCCGGTGACGGTTAACGGTGGCCTCGTTATGCCAGCCTGGTATGATATTATGGAAATGGCCATTGACCGAAAAAAAGATATTAACGGTCTAATGCGATCCGCCAAATCGATAACGGCTTTTGTCGATAATGAATGTCAACGTGGTATCGACAGTAAAAGGATAGTTATTGCCGGTTTCTCGCAAGGAGGCGCCGTTGCCTATCAAACTGCGCTCAGCTACCCCCGCCCCCTGTGCGGACTCCTTGCCATGTCCACCTATTTTGCCACCGCCGATACTCTACAGATGAGTGAAGCCAACAAAACAATCCCTATCCTTATACAACATGGCGAACAAGACCCCGTGGTACCCGAGATACTGGGGCGTAAGGCCGCGACCAGGCTTATTAAAATGGGCTACCGCGTCAGCTACCAACACTATACCATGGAGCATGCCGTCTGTCCTGAACAGATAGAGGCAATTTCCAAATGGTTGCAAACCGTATTAAGATAAAAATCTACCAAACCAGACTTTATGGATTCCATTGCCTTTATCGCTGAACAAAAAATTACCCAGGCCATGCGGGAAAAGGATTTCAATTCCCCCAAATGGAAAAACAAACCCCTCCCCCTTGAAGATGATCGCTTTGTCCCGGATGATCTGAAAATGGCATATAAAATCTTAAAAAACAGCGGCTACCTGCCACCGGAGATAGAAGAACGCAAAGAAATTCAAAGAATTGAAGACCTTATTGCCAATACCGAAGACGAGCATGAACGACTTAAGCAGATGAAAAAACTCAACGTTCTCTTAATGAAGGTCGATGCCAACCGCTCTTTTTCTTCCAATATCAGTCACCAGCACGACTATTATCGAAAAATCGTTGAAAAAATCACCCTTCACACTAAAGCCACAAAAACTAACACCGAAAATGGCCGGTAAGCCGGTATAAATACCTTGTTTCTCGTTTTTTATTACAGCTTTTACGGAGTAAGGCACTGAAATAATCCCATGAAAACCATCATCTTCGAAAGAAATAATGATTCTCTAGTTGAGGTAATAAAACAATTCACTGCGGCATCGTACCCCGTGGCCCTGACGGGTGCGGGTATTTCCGTCGGCAGCGGTATTGCCGATTTTCGCAGCCCCGGCGGGCTATGGTCAACATTCTCACCTGAAGAATATGCTACCCTGGAAGTCTTTCAGCAAAACCCCGAAAAGGCGTGGACACTGTACCGCAAGCTCGGCAAATGCCTCCTTGGTAAAGAACCTAACAGGGGGCATCGCGTACTGGCCGAACTTGGAAAAAAGAACCTTATAAAAGGCCTTATAACCCAAAACGTGGATAACCTGCACCAGCTCGCAGGCAGCAAGAATGTCCTGGAAATCCACGGAGACCACCAACATTTACAATGCCTCAAATGTAACAGCAAGATCCCCGTTACTCCTGACCACTACCAGGGAAAGATCCCCTGTTGTAATTCCTGTAATGTTCCACTTAAACCCAATATTGTTCTATTCGGAGAAGACGTCAGGCAACTCGAAAAAATAGAACTCTTGATCAACCGTTGTGACTTTCTCCTGGTTATCGGTACCTCAGCCAGGGTTTATCCCGCCGCCCAGTTTCCCGGCATTGTCCTGCAGCGGGGCGGAATTATTTGTGAATTTAACAAGGAACAATCCCTGTCAATATCGTCACTTCACCCTTCTTACCGCCAAAACCACTATTTTATCAAAGGCGACCTCAACACCACCCTGCCACAATTTGCCAAAGCGGCCCTCAACCGCCTCCACCAATAAAACCCGGAAACTAAATTTTTACCACTCCCCTGTCGACAAGAAAACCAGATGGCGGACAATGTAACCTTAATCTTATGTGCGGCTCCACTGAATCTGCGTCGTTACCAATGAGTTGCTCTCTAAATAGAACGGGTGATTGTAGCTTTACACATCCGGTTGACAGCTAAGACTTAAAACCTGCCGGTCGCTAAATTTTGGTTATTGTTTTTTTCTTATAATCCACATCCTGTGGGAAAAGAAAAAAATTAATTGCTAAAATTATTATCGGAAAAATGACGAACCGTTTTTTCTTTGATACACTTTAGATAGTGTATGTCCGCAATATGATATTTTAAAGCCTGTGCTGTCTCGTTTCAGTCATGGCCCCTATGTTTTTGCTGCAACAGCAAGTTATAAGAAGAAATCGTTTGCCGATGGAGCGGCATACCCGTCAATATAAGGATATCCATGCGATTTTGTAAAGACTGTGGAGGTGTACTTAACCTCTTCGGCAACAGCGATCATGAATTATGTTCCACCTGCATCCAAGAGCAGAAAAGACATGCGCCGATATCGAGGACTGCCGTGGTATCAGGCGAAAACCAAGAACTGTTGAAGGACGCCGTTTTATTATATCAGGAAGGTAAGGTTGTTCTACGTTCTAAGGAAGGATGGGAATTATGGAGTGCTCCGGGAACTTCGCAAACCACCCTGCGAACGATATTGAACAGGGCCCGCCGTATCTACGAAATTCGCCTGAAACGATTAAAAAATTAACTAGTTGTCCATAAGAACCCATCATAACAATGACAGTTACAATATCGATAGGATCCGGGAAAGGCGGCACCGGAAAAACAATGGTATCCGCAAACCTCGCCCTCTTACTCGCCAAAACCGGTAAAAAAGTATGCTTAATCGATCTTGACCTGGGTGGAGCCGACAGCCATATCCTCTTTGGCTTATTGAATCCCAAGAAAACATTAACAGCTTTTTTAACCAGAAAGACCAACACAATCGACGATATTGTCCATACCTTTTATTCCTACAACGGCCTGAAACTTATTCCGGGGACAGGTGAAACCCTACAGACAGCCAATATGACCTACCAGGAAAAGCAACGTCTCCTGCGGGGGGTGTCACAACTAGAGGCGGATATACTCATCATCGACACCGGGGCCGGCACAAGTTACCACGGTCTCGATTTTTTTATGTATTCTGATATCCAGATCTGCATTACCCAACCGGACCCCACCTCAATTCTGGACATGTACACTTTCTTGCGACTGGCAACAATCAGAAAAGTGCTCTCCACCTTTCTCTCGCAAAGCGAAATCGGCGTGGCCCTTAAGCGTCATAATTTTAATACACTGACCGAAGTCTTCCAACTGGCTGAAAAAACAGAGCGCGGAGCGAAAAAAAAGGTTCAACTGGCCCTGAAATATTTTCATCCACTCCTTATCATCAACCGTGATAGCGAAAATAACAAAGTCAACAAGATCAAACTAAAAAAAATGGTGGCAAAATACCTGACCATTGACATCCCGGAACTGGGTGAAATCCCAGTTGATAATCATGTCAACCAAGCTTTAAAAGCATTTATGCCCGTCTGTGAGCTCTACCCCTCATCACCAGCATCTCTTGCCCTGGTCACCATTGCCGAAAAGACAGCACAAATTATAGAACTCTTTACCAACCCCCGTCCCACCGATCACACCTGATTTCGCTTAATAGAGACGTCTCCGGTTACAGATACATGGTTGATTCGTTTGTATCACTTCTCAACAACTCGATAACCGGCTGACTTTAACGAAGACCTTGTGTAAATAAACAACATTTCAACTGGTTCAGAAAATGGGTTATAAAACCAGTGAACAGAACCTCGGGGAACAAACATCGTATCACCCTGTTTCATTTCGACTCCAGTATCATTAACCCCACTTATACCCTTACCTGAAATTATGTAAATAACCTCTTCAGCATTTTTATGAATATGTTTTTTATGTGAAGATGTTTTGGCTTCAAATTTACAATACGCAAAGGTTATATCTTCTGCACCAACCGTATC
>CAZQOD010000025.1:0-27768 GCA_964594945.1 uncultured Desulfopila sp. | reverse complement strand
CGATATGCCGCTCTGGTATGGAACAGGGGCAAAGGCCGAGCATTTGGCAGTGATTGAAGCGGCGGGAATTTTTGATACCAGCCATATGGCGGTTGTCCTCCTGACCGGTGTTAACGCTCGTCATGTCCTGCAGCACTGTTTCAGTAAAAATCTGGATAGCTGTCTCGGCGGCAAGCCGCTTGGGGATGGTAGATGTGTATATGGGGTTTTCTTAAATCCGGACGGCTGTGTTCTGGACGATGCCATTGTTTACCAGCTCCAATCCGAGAGTTTTATGGTGGTGGTGAATGCGGGCATGGGCGGGGCAATAGCCGACCATCTTGCGAAAAACTGTGGTGCAGGAGTTGTAATTGCGGATCTCAGTGATCGTGTGGGTAAGATGGATCTGCAGGGGCCCCGTGCCGGGTTGATTTTAAGAAAAATAATAAAAAATCCGGAACAGTTATTTGACCGTATGTCCTATTTTTCTTTTAAGGGGGGGTTTGATAACTGTCTTTCCACCAGTAGTGTTGAGCTTGTTGACGGGATTCCGCTTCTCGTTTCCCGGACGGGTTATACGGGGGAATTTGGTTTTGAGCTCTTTGTGGCGGTGGATAAACTGGTATCCCTCTGGAAGCAGTTGCTTGGGGCCGGTGACGGAGAACTTTTGGCATGTGGTCTTGCCGCCCGGGATTCCCTGCGAACCGGCGCGGTGTTACCACTTTCCCATCAGGATATTGGAGACTGGCCCTTTCTCAACAACCCCTGGCAATTTGCCCTGCCCTGGAGTGGATATGGTCATTCGTTCAGTAAAACATTTATCGGCGGCGATGCGCTTTTAGTCGACCGACATCAAAAATATACCCTGCCATTCGTCGGTTTTAATCCCAGGAAGATTGTTATCGGCAAATCCACGACCGTTCGTTCGCCCCAGGGTGAAGATGTGGGGATTATTCTCAGTTGTACCACCGATATGGCCATTGATCGGTTGGATGGCAAGGTTGTTGGTGTGGCTTCTTTTGCGGGCGCCGATGATAATGGCGCTGCCTTTAAAGCCAGGGGACTCAGTTGTGGTTTTGTCCTGGTTGATAAAGAGTACGATGTCGGTGAATTTCTTTTTCTGGTGGACGGTAAACGGAAAATACGGGTGGAAATATGTGATGATATACGGCCCGACAGGAGTGCTAGAAATCCCATCCAGACAATGGTTTAAAGTGGTTTTCAGGTAAAAATGATGACAAGGGAGGAACGGGGAAGTGAAAGAGCTAAATGAGCTTATTTTTGGTGAAAATTTAAGGTATACGGAAGATCATGAATGGGTCGAGACCGCCGGAGAAACCCTGAAGGTCGGGGTAAGTGATTATGCCCAGGACCAGATGGGGGATATTGTCTATGTGGAACTGCCGGAAGTTGGTGATACCTTTGAAAAAGGTGAGGAATTCGGCAGCCTTGAATCGGTAAAAGCGGTCTCTGAACTTTATTTGCCCATGGGAGGGGAGATTGTGGCGGTGAATGAGGCCTTAGGTGATGAACCGGAGCTGATTAACCAGGATCCCTACGCCAACTGGATTGTCGAGATAAAGGCATCGGATATTTCTGAACTTGAGCAGCTTTTACAGGTTGATGCCTACCGTGATCTTTTGAAAGGCTAAGGTGTTTTAAGCAGTTAGCAAAGGGGAAATATTATGCGTTACTTGCCGCATACCGATGAAGAAATAGCTGAAATGTTAGAGGTCGCGGGTAAGGGAAATCTGGACGAGTTGTTTGATTCCGTACCCGTTGCATGTAGATTTGATGGCGAGATGAACCTGCCCGCATCCCTTGACGAGTGGGAGTTGAATGAGCATGTGGATGTCCTTGCCGGAACAACGATGGTGAACCAGAAGTATAAGGTGTTGGTTGGTGCAGGCAGCTATCATCACCATATACCGGCAATTATTCCGGCCCTGCTGGGCCGTTCGGAATTTCTCACGGCGTACACCCCGTATCAGCCGGAAATGGCTCAGGGTACACTCCAGGGTGTTTTTGAATATCAGACCCTGACCGCCAGACTCCTTGGCATGGATGTGGCCAATGCTTCAATTTATGATGGCGCTTCTGCGCTTGCCGAGGCCTTGCTCATGGCATTGCGGATTGGCAAGAAGAAAAAGATGGTTGCCCTTTCCGCCGCTGTCCATCCCCATTATCGTGAAGTTGTTAAGACCTATCTTGAGCCTACGGATTATCAAATTGTGGAACTGCCGGTCGGCCCGGACGGTCGTACGGATTTGTCATTTGTGGCCGATCTGGAGAATCCAGCGGCGGTGGCGTTGCAATCGCCGAATTTTTTCGGGGTTATAGAAGATCTTGAATCGGCGGCAACCGTGATCCATGCAAGTGGCGCGCTCTTTATAACAAGTTTCACCGAACCTTTGGCCTATGGGTTGCTAAAAAATCCGGGTCAATGCGGTGCCGATATAGTGTGTGGTGAGGGACAGAGTTTTGGTATGGCAAGGAGTTTTGGCGGGCCGGGCCTGGGTATGTTCGGCTGCCGGAAAAAATTCGTGAGAAATATGCCCGGCAGGCTGGTGGGTCAGACCGAGGATGTGGATGGCAAACGCGGTTTCGTACTGACCCTTGCCACCAGGGAGCAACATATTCGACGGGAAAAGGCGACATCCAATATCTGCTCTAACCAGGGTATCTGCACTCTTATTGCCACCATGTATATGTCCTCCCTTGGAGGCGACGGGCTCTCCGAGTTGGCCAGGCTCAACTATGATAAGGCTGAATATTGTAAGGCGGAACTTGTAAAGGCCGGGGCGAAAATAGTCTTTGATTCTCCGACCTTCAATGAGTTTGTTGTCGAATTTGCGTCCGATTTCAGGCCGATCTTTGAACGTTTACTGGAAAAAAAGATTGTGGCTGGTATTGATCTTGGTCGGTTCTATGGTGATCTTGCGGGTAAATACCTGTTTTGTTTGACGGAGATTGTTACAAAAGAGGTTATCGACACACTGGTAAACGAGGTGAAATCATGATGAATAGAGCGGGTGCGAGTGGTCTGATTATGAATGAGCCGCTGCTGTGGGAGAAGGGAAAAAAGGGACGCAGGGGTATGTGCGTGGGGAGCAGCGATGTGCCCAGGGCCGATTTCCCGAAATCACTGGCCGGTGATGGGCTCGATTTTCCGAATTTGAGCGAGGTCGATGTGGTACGCCATTATACCCGGCTATCGCAATGGAATTTTGGTGTGGATACGGGGATGTATCCCTTGGGCTCCTGTACCATGAAATATAATCCGAAGATAAACGAAAAAATTGCGGCCACTCCGGAATTGCTCGCAGCGCATCCCATGCTTGACGACGAGTACGTTCAGGGTCATATCAAGCTTATCTACGAGTTGCAGGAGTATCTCGGTGTACTTACCGGTTTGCCCTGTGTTTCCGTACAACCTGCGGCTGGTGCCCACGGTGAGTTGGCCGGTATGTTGATTTTTGCTGCCTATCATAAAAGCCGTGGATCCCGGCGAACGAAAATTATTATTCCGGATACTGCCCACGGTACCAATCCGGCCAGTGCCGCCCTCTGCGGTTTTAAGCCGGTTCCGGTGAAATCGGGGGAAAACGGCATCCTCGATGGTGAGACGGTGGCGGCGGTGATGGATGAGGAAACGGCCGGAATTATGGTGACAAATCCCAATACTCTAGGTTTGTTTGAGAGTAATATTCGTGAAATAGCGGATATTGTCCATAACAAGGGCGGTCTGGTCTATGGGGATGGTGCCAATCTCAATGCGGTGATGGGCGTGATGGATGCGGCCAGGTGTGGTGTGGATGTGATGCACCTTAATCTGCATAAGACTTTTTCCACTCCCCATGGTGGCGGCGGTCCCGGGGCCGGGCCGGTCTGCGTGACAGGGGAACTAGAAAAATTCCTGCCGAGTCCCAGGGCCGTGAAAAATAGCGGGAGTTATGCACTTGATTATAATAACCCCCATTCAGTGGGAAGGGTTCATGCCTTCCACGGTAATTTCGGCGTGTTGATAAAAGCGTATAGTTATATTAGGACCATGGGCCCGGAAAATCTTAGGAGGGCGAGCCAGTTGGCGGTACTTAGCGCCTCGTATATAAAAGAAAAATTACGTGGTACTCTGAAACTTGCCTATGATCGTGATTGCATGCATGAATGTGTGTTTTCCGACGAGTGGCAGGAAAAAGATAAAATTACCACCCTCGATATTGCCAAGCGTCTCATCGATTACGGCTACCATCCACCAACCATATATTTTCCCCTGGTGGTGCATGGTGCTATAATGATCGAGCCGACGGAGACCGAATGTAAAGAAGATATCGATCAGTTTATCGAGACGGTTAAAATGATTATTCAGGAGAGCAAAAATGATCCTGAACTGTTGAGGCAGGCCCCCGTTCGTGCGAAAATGCGGCGTCTTGACGAAATTCAGGCGGCGAGGCACCCCTGTCTATGCGGGTGATCGAGTGGTGGAGAAGGGTGTCATTGTTGATTTGGGCCTAAATGATTATGCGGAGGTGTACAAACTCCAGCAGATACTTGTGGCAGGGAGAAGAGACGGTGTGCTGGTCAATGATCTCTTTCTGGTCACAGAGCATCATTCGGTTTTTACGCTTGGTCGCCGGGGCGGTGCTGAGAATCTTGTGGTATCGAAAGAATTTCTCCTGGAGAAAAATATTCAAATTGTTCAAATCGAGCGGGGCGGTGATATCACCTACCATGGACCGGGGCAGTTGGTGGTTTACCCCATTATTGATTTAAGAAAAGCCGGCCTCGGCGTAACCGATTATGTCTATATGTTGGAAGAGGTTATGGTGAAGCTGGCCGCCGGATGTGATGTCGATGCGGTTAGGGATTCACGAAACCACGGGGTGTGGGTGGCTGGGAAAAAGCTCGGCAGTGTAGGTATTGCCATTCGGCATGGTATAACGTTTCATGGTTTTGCTTTTAATGTCAACCTCTCCCTTACCCCGTTTTCATGGGTGAACCCCTGTGGCCTTCAGGGGGTCGTGATGACTAGTCTTTCCCGGGAACGTGGGCAGAGTATTTGCATGGATCAGGTTAAATTTCTGCTAGCGGAAACGTTGTCAGGGGTTTTTTCGGCCGGTTTGCAAGTGGAAACTGAGGAATATCTTAATGTCGCGATGTAATGGGATATCCGTTGGCAAACCGCGCTGGTTAAGGCGGGGGCTGCCGACCGGTCCGGAATATGAAAAAATAAGGAAATTGCTGAAGGATCACAGTTTGACCACGGTCTGTCAGGAGGCCATGTGCCCTAACCAGTTTGAATGTTACGGCAAGGGGACTGCGACATTTATGATTTTGGGGGATAATTGCACCCGCAACTGTCGGTTTTGCGCGGTGGGAAACGGGGTTGTTGAACCAGTGGATCCACAGGAATCCGTGCGCGTCTCCGAGGCAGTGGCCCTACTTGATTTGCGTTATGTGGTTATTACTTCGGTTACAAGGGATGATCTGGCGGATGGCGGAGCCCAATTTTTTGCCGATACAATTCGGGCTATCCGCAACGGGAGAGCGGATACGCTGATCGAGGTATTGATCCCGGATTTACAGGGAGACAGGTCGGCGCTGGAAACCGTTTTGGCCGCTGAACCCGATGTTCTCAACCATAATATAGAGACGGTGGCACGGCTTTATAATAGGGTGCGCCCCCAGGCAGTGTATAAACGTTCTTTGCAGTTACTCGGGCGTGTTAAAAGGATAAGTCCGCAAATAGTGGTGAAGAGCGGGATGATGCTGGGGCTCGGGGAAACTTTTATCGAACTGGAAAAAAGCTGGCGTGATCTCCTTGCAGTCGGTTGCGATATATTGACTATGGGCCAATATTTACAGCCCGGTCGTAATCATCTGTCGGTTGATCGCTTCGTGTTGCCTGGGGAATTTTTGGAGTTAGAGGAGAAGGCGCTTTTTCTCGGTTTTCCCGCGGTGGCCTCCGGTCCCTTCGTCCGTAGCTCATATAAGGCGGAGGAGCTCTACAGGAGTGTTCTTGGCCGTATGTAAAAAAACTGTATATTCACGTTGGGGCCTTATTCCGGTTAATGCCTTACTCCGTAAAAGCTGTAATAAAAAACAAGAAACAAAGCACTTATAGTGGCTTATCGGTCATTTGCGGTGTTAGAGTTTATATGAAAGTGTTTTTACTCTTGAGTCGCATTCATCGTTCGTTGTGGCTGTGGTCTGATAATTTGGTTTAGCCATGCTGGTTATTTGAGTTATGTTGTTCTATCAGCCTTGCTCATTGTATTTTTTTAGCTTGCGCCAAAGGGAAACCCTGTCAATACCGATAATTTTTGCCGCTTTTGTCTTGTTGCCGTTCACACTTTCGAGTACGGAGAGGATATACTCGCGCTCGTTTTCTTCGAGGCTTTTTACAGGGGCGGCCATCTGCAATGGCGGTGCAGGGTGGTGATTTGTGATATCATTGAGATTGGCGGGTAGGTGGTGAATTTTTATTTCAGAATCCTCGCAAACGGCCAGGGATCGTTCTATGGTGTTCTCCAGCTCCCTGGCATTACCTGGAAAATCGTGTTGCTGCAAGCGTAACAGAGCTTCCGGCGCTATTCCTTTTATTATTCCGTCCGGGGGGGAAAATTTGGCGAGAAAATAATTCACTAACAGTGGGATATCTCCTTTTCTTTCGCGAAGCGGTGGAATATGAAGATGGACCACGTTGAGTCTATAGAAAAGATCCTGACGAAATTTTTCCCTGTTGATTTCTTCTTCAAGATCTCTGTTTGTTGCGGCAAGTATCCGGATATCGATGGATATTTCTGTTGTGCCCCCCACCCTGATAATCTTTTTATCCTGTAGTACCCGTAATAGTTTGACCTGCATGGTCATGGGCATTTCACCTATTTCATCAAAAAGAACCACGCCGCCGTTGGCGGATTCCAAGAGGCCCTGGTGTAATGCTCCGGCGTCGGTAAAGGCCGCTTTTTCGTGGCCGAATAGTTCATTGAGCATTAATTCTTCGGTCATTGCCCCGCAGTTGATGGGGAGAAACCGTTTATTTGCCCTGGGACTGAGTTCATGGATAATTTTTGCGACCAGTTCCTTACCTGTACCGGTTTCTCCGGTGATTAATATATTACAGTCGAGTTGAGAAAAATGGGCTATGGAATCCTTTAGTTTCAGGATCTCCGGATCATGACCAATAAATTGTGTACTGTCTTTTTGGGCGTTGATACGTTGCTTTAATCTGCTGATTTCCCAGCGGAGAAGAGTTTTCTCGGTGGCCCGTAAAATCAGGGAGTAGAGTTCATCTAGTTTGATTGGCTTGGGGAGATAATAGAAGGCGCCGCGGGACATGGCGTCCACCGCCGAGGGCACCGTTGCAAAACCGGTAATAATTATGACTTCAATCTCGGGATGAAGTTTTTTGGCCATATTCATGACCTGTACGCCATCAATATCGTTCATTTTGAAATCGGTGATAACAAGATCAAAATGTAAACGCTGCAAAAGCCCTATCGCCTCTTCTCCGCTGCCGGCTTTGGTAATTGCAAACCCTTTTCGTTGGAGAAAATGGCCGATGTTTTCCAGGTTGATGATTTCATCGTCGACCAGCAGGATCGAAATTTTTTTTTCATCAGACATTGACATAACTCGTCATTACCCTTTGTCGGTGGTGAATGTTTCTTCTCTATCGGCAAGCAAGGGAAGCTCGAGGATAAACCGGCTTCCCTTGCCTACCTCGGATTCCACCCGGATTGAGCCGTTGAGCTTTTTTACGATGCCGTAAACGATTGCCAGGCCGAGGCCGGTACCCTCTTCTGCGTTTTTGGTGGTAAAGAAAGGATCAAAAATTTCCTGCAGATGTTCTTTGGCTATGCCGGTGCCGCTGTCCGCCACGGAGATTACGGCAATGTTGTTTTCAGAATCTTTTTCCGCGTGGATCTGGACGGTTCCCGGTGGAGAAGGAATGGCCTGGATGGCGTTAATAGTCAGGTTGAGCAGGGCTTCGATTAATTTCTGGATATCTATTAGTACGTTAAGATCTTTCGGAATATCTGTTTTTAATTCAATGCCTGACGGTATTTCGGAGGCAACTAAGCGGGAAACCTTATTGACGACGGTGTGAAGAAGGCACGGTTGTAGCGAAAAGGACTGGGTTCTGGAAAATTCGAGGAGGCCGCGCACTATTTCACCCGCCCGCTGGGTCTCCTGGTTAATGGTATCGAGCATTTTTACCACGAAGGGGTTTTGTGCTTTGTCCAGGTCGGCCAGGGCCAGTTGACAGGAAGTTGCAATATTGTTGAGTGGATTATTAATCTGGTGAGCGGTTCCGGAGGCCAGGGTGCCGATTGATGACAGTTTCTTGGCTTGAAAGAGCTGTTTCTGATGCTCTTCAAGGTCAGTTACCATCTTATTAAATGCCTGCAATACCCTCCTTACCTCGCCCTTTTCTTTTTCTATTGGTAATAGAGAGAAGGTACCGTTACGGATACCAATGGCAGCATTTTCCACCATTTTCAGAGGGGTAACGATTGATGTGTATAAAATGATACCGGTGGTGGTTGATAAAAGGACTAAGAAAAAGATGGCCTCGGCCAACCTGTTGTTAAACTTTTTTATGAATTCCCGCATATTTTGCTGTTCACGCAGGACTAGATTCTCGCTGATGGCAACAAGGTCCTGGCCCAGGTTTCTTACAATCAGTCTGGAGGGGCAGTTGTTTATGTCGGTATCGGTTGAGCAATTATCTTTAATATCGATGAAATAGCGTTTGTATTTGCCGAGGTTTGTGGTGAAATTAGTTAACTGTAACGGCTGTACCATTACCTCCAGGTCATTGTGCACCTGTGTTACTGATTTTTCTGCCTCCGTTATGTAATTTAATACCTTTTGAAAATCCTTATCGTTATGACGAATAAGAAAATTTTTTTCATAGCGTCGTATTTCAAGGCAGATATTACTGAGATTTCCTGCATGTATTAATAGGTTTACATCATCATTAAATAACCTGAAATCTTTAAGAAATGTTATGCCGACAATAATATGAAAAAGAAGATGCAGGCAAAAGCAGCAGATCATTTTTTGACGAAGATTTAAAGAGAGCATAGTACCTGAATTTTGTGCTTGGAATAGATATTTTATAGTAACCAGCATGGGTGGGCCAAATTCTCAGGCCACAGCCACAACGAACAATGAAAACGACTCAAAGGTGAAACCACCTTCATATAAAATACCACTAAATTGCATCTGTCTCCGGCCGATTGTTTTTTTAGAGCCATTGTTGTCGACAAAATTTTATTCCTGCCCTGGAGCGAGGCAAAAGATAGCAGTTGTACGGTTCCGGTAAATTTATCGAGTACTCCGATTTAAACGAGACAGTCTAGACTGCAAAATATCTTATTTCCGGATTGACGGCTGCTGATAGTGTGCAATTGTTACTATAGCAATATTAAGGCCAAAGTTTCTATATACTGTATTTAAATTCGGCAAACAAAATATGATAATCACTTAAATTAATGTAATATCAAAAAAATACAATTATTTAAGAAAAGGTAGGTATGAAATTGAATGGAGATATATCCCGATGTTTTATAACTTTCTCGGGTTTGACGTCAGCGGGTTGAAAAAGGCAAAATCGCGATTTTGCAATTGTCTGGTTCTCAGTCGTTGCATCTCCTGTGGATTTGCTGACTGCAAAGATTATATTCTGCAAAAACTATAAACATGTATAGCAAATAAAATAGCAATAACCATATAATTTAATAAATTATATTATTTTCACATATATTGCGTACAAGACCAGGCCAATCTATATAAAAATATGGTTACTACGTGGTATTATTTATGTCTTGTCTTTGCAGAGAACTTTGCGTTCATAAGATCCAGGTTAAATTTAAATGTTGCAGGAAAATTATTTTTCCGCGATAATCGCCGCTATCTATTGTTTATAGAGAGTTGGAATTTTTTTAAATCATGCTTGGCTAACAGGTGAGCAATGATTTATCAATTAGGTTAAACTAACACTGGAGCTGACCGGTAAGCAGGTATAAGTGCATTGTTTTTAATTACAGCTTTTGCGGAGTAAGGCACTAAAATATTATTGATTCGATATATCGTAGCTCTGTTCGCCGCTAAGCGCCTGTTTTGCTTAAATATTTAATCTTCGAGTTTGGTAGCCCCGGTGATGGTTGGCTTGGTGATTAACTTTGTGCAACTATGCTTGTTTTCGAACAAGCTCCCCGTCTTAAACTTGGAGATTACATAATTTAAAAGTAAATCACGGGTGATTCAACCAGGAAACAGACCACTCTTGACAAGAATATGTGACTAGATGTTAAAACAGAGTTTCGTTACAGAAAACGTTGCTTGTTTACCATCCTTACGATGTTTCATAGCGCAACGATGTTGCAAAATGCAATGTTGCAAATTGCAACAAAAGGTTGGATGTTTTCGCTTATATTGGCTGTAATATTGGGTTGTTTTATCTTAATCGAAGATTATTAAAGCGTGATTACAAGATTTTTTAGAGATGTTACATCCTGCAACATCAAGGTGTTCGGCTTTCTGTGCATTGATTGATAAATTTAAAAAAGAGAGCTGGCATGAATGGTTACCTGTTTGTGTTGTTGCGTAGTAAAAACGGCATACGGGTTGCAGATTGCCTGCAGAAAGTTGTTTTTAATAACGTTTAAAATTTTGCAATTTTCAAATTCGGAGTCGTTGCTGGTCGCCGGGGATGGAGGATATCGGTAATGTTTGCCCTACTAGCGCCTTTATATGAAAGTGGTTTCACCCTTGAGTCGCTTTCATTGTTTGTTGTGGCTGTGGCCTGATAATTTGGTCCAGCCATGCTGGTTACTCTGTAAAAGCTGTAATAAAAAACAAGAAAAAAGGCATTTATACCGGCTTATCGGTCATTTCAGGTGTTAGTATATTTAAGGTCTTAAGTTAACGATATTGTGTTTGTATATATAAAATAATCCGGCAGGAGATATTATCACGGCGTGTTTTGTGACAACTTGACAGATCAGCGTACAGTGGCGTTGATCTGTGCCATGGTTTTGTTATTGTAACCGGGTCTTCTGCCTTAACATTATATTTTTTATGGAGGAAGCAATGGGAAAAGGAGTTTTTAAGAAAATGCAGGGGGATAATGTCCATTCACCGCCGTCGTGCGGAGTTAAATGCGCGAAGAGGAAAACGGGGACTATGTCTATAACATTATGATGCCGGGGTCTTCTTGGTGTTTTCTTAACAATAGGATAATAAGGGAAAAATGACTTTACCAATAATTTTGGTCATGGCTGTCCTGGTCCTGGCTATTCTTCTTTTCATTTTCGAATGGGTACGGGTTGATGTCGTCGGTATTCTCATGATGATAATTCTACCCCTCCTTGGTCTGGTGACCGCTAAAGAGGCAATCAGCGGTCTGTCAAGTAATGCGGTTGTTTCAATTATCGCGGTAATAATCATAGGCGCAGGTCTTGATAAGACAGGGGCTATGAATTCACTCGCCAGGGTATTGCTTAAGTTTGCCGGTAAGAGCGAGAGCAGAATAATGGTTCTTATTTCCGGGACGGTGGCATTTATATCCAGCTTTATGCAGAATATCGGTGCCGCGGCACTTTTTCTGCCGGCCACCAAACGTATTTGTCGTCAGACAAATATTCCGGTGTCAAGGATTCTTATGCCCATGGGGTTTTGCGCAATAATCGGTGGTTGTATTACCTTGATCGGCTCCAGTCCTTTGATTTTATTAAACGACGTTATGAAAATCTCAGATCCTGATGTGGAGCCATTTGGTCTGTTCGCAGTTACCCCCGTGGGGTTGGCTCTGATTATTGCCGCCCTGGTCTATTTTGTCCTGTTCGGTAGATTTGTGCTGCCGGCCGGGCAGGGGGAAGAGGGTGGTGACGGTCCCATGTCCCAGGAGTTACAGCGTACTTATCGTGATATCGGCAGACTCTTTGAAATTGAGGTGCCGGATACCTTTGAGGGTCCGCAAACACTGGATGAACTTGATATCAGAAGGATGTTTTTTTCGACGATTTTGGGTATTGCCGGCAAAGATAAACCTTCTGTGTCTTCACCTGGTTTTTCCGATACAATTAATGCGGGGGATATAATTATCGCCGAAGGGCCTCCGGATCTGGTCGCGAAAATGGCCCAGTCCTTCGGTTGGCGGATAAAGGACGATCTTGAGGTTTTTGCCGAGGCGATGTCGCCGAATAATTTTGGTACCATGGAGGCGATTATTACCCCTCGTTCCGAATTGGTGGGTAATACAATGCGGGCCCTTTCATTTAGAAAGAAAAATGGGGTGAGTCCGATTGCTGTTTTCAGGGATAATAAGACCTATGTAGGTGATATTTCAACGATGATTTTACAGTCCGGAGATGCGTTACTGCTCCAGGGGACATGGGAAAATTTCCATTATCTAAAGGAGAAGACGGGTCTTGTCCTAAGTGAGAATGTACAGGGTGAGATACTCCGTACAGAAAAGGTGAAGTATGCCGTCGGCAGCCTAGTGCTGGCCCTTACCATGATTTTAGGGTTCCATGTGCAACTTTCCATCGCCCTGCTCACCGGGGCTTTGGCAATGATCCTGACCAAGGTGCTTTCCATCGACGAGGCCTATGATTCCGTTGACTGGATGACCGTTTTTCTCCTTGGTGGCCTTATACCCCTGGGTATTGCTTTTGAGAAAACGGGGGCCGCGAAATTGATTGCTGAAACGATAATGGGGGCAATGGGGTCCGTGGGCCCGATTCTTCTTTTGACGGTGATTGCGATTTTAACGTCATTTTTCACCCTGGTAGCATCTAATGTCGGTGCCACGGTGTTGATGGTACCCCTGGCTATGAATATGGCCGGTGCCTCCGGTGCCGACCCCCGTATCGCAGCCCTTGTTGTGGCCGTGGCTTGCTCCAATACTTTTGTTCTGCCGACCCACCAGGTGAACGCGTTGATTATGCGTCCCGGGGGCTACAGAACAAAAGATTATTTTAAGGCTGGAGCGGGGATGACCATTCTTTATCTCGTTGTGATGATGGCTGCCATCGCAGTTTTTTATGGTGTTTCCGGTTGATTTTAATTGTACGGAGCGTCGTCGTTTAAGATGACGCTCCGTAGATTATTTTGATGGTTGGCCCGTATTTTTCTCAGTCCATGGTGGAGATTTTGGTCTTTGCCGACTGTTAGGCTGAATTTGAACTAACCCGTATTTTCCATGAACATTATCTTGGTGTTCATGGAAAATACGGGAGAGTGTCTGTCCGTAAATTTCTTTTTTCGTCAATTCTTTTATTACAAGGATACCTGCAATGAAGATTATGCTCTCATTTTGTTTAATTATGCTTGGTGGCGTGGTGCCTGTGTTTGCCTCGACTGCACATGGCGCCGGTGGGGCAGCGATGAGTTTCACATCCACTACCCTTGGTTATGGTGCGCTGGTGCTTTTCGTCCTGGCTTATCTTTTAGTCGTTTTTGAAGAAAAAACACATCTGCGTAAAAGTAAGCCGGTGATGATGGCGGCGGGGTTTATCTGGATTCTGCTGGCAATTACCTACAAGAAGGCTGGTATCCCGGCGGAGGAAGTGCACGCGGCAATTCTACATAATATTACCGAATATGCGGAATTGATGCTCTTTCTCCTTTCGGCTATGACCTATATAAATTCAATGGATGAACGAAATGTTTTCCAGACCCTGCGCTCGACCCTGGTTTCCAAGGGGTTTTCTCTGCGTATAATATTTTGGGTTACCGGTTTTCTGGCCTTTATAATATCTCCGGTCGCCGATAACCTTACCACTGCCCTGCTCATGGGTGCCGTGGTTATGGCGGTGGCCAAGGATAATAAAAAATTTGTGGCCTTGGCCTGTATTAATATTGTGGTGGGTGCCAATGCGGGTGGTGCCTTTTCTCCTTTCGGGGATATTACCACTTTGATGGTTTGGCAGAAAGGCCAGGCCTCGTTTGGACAATTTTTTTACCTTTTCTTCCCCTCTCTTCTCAATTGGTTGATACCTGCGGCCATTATGAGTTTAGTTGTCTCTAAAGATGTACCGGAACCCTTGACCGAAAAGGTTACCATGAAATTTGGCGCCAAAAGAATTATGTTACTTTTTGTGGCGACAATTGTAACGGCCGTTTCCTTTCATAATTTTCTTGATCTTCCACCGGCTGCAGGAATGATGATGGGTCTTTCTTACCTGGGCTTTTTCTCTTATTATATCAAGATAAAAGAAAAACGTGAGGCTGAATATGATGCCCCCTTTGGCCGTGGTGACGAGGTAGGCCACGGGCACGGGCCCAAGGAAGGGTTTGATATTTTCAAAAAGATTGCCAGGGCGGAGTGGGATACGCTGCTCTTCTTTTATGGTGTGATACTATGTGTGGGCGGACTTTCCCAGTTTGGTTACCTGGCCCTGGTTTCCCATCAGATGTATGTCGGGCTCGGCGCCACCTATGCAAATGTTCTGGTGGGGATATTGTCCGCCATTGTCGATAATATTCCGGTTATGTTTGCGGTTTTGACCATGGACCCGACCATGCCCCTCGGCCAGTGGCTGTTGGTTACCCTTACCGCCGGTGTGGGCGGCAGTTTGCTTTCCATCGGTTCGGCGGCGGGTGTGGCCCTGATGGGTACGGCCAGGGGGACATATACCTTCGGCGCTCATTTGAAATGGGCACCGGTGGTAGCCCTGGGATACGCTGCCAGTATCTACTGTCATATCTTGTTGAATAGTCGCCTTTTTTAAAAATGTTATAGCCAAATCCTGCAACCGAAAAGTTCATTGGAGATGTGGGGCGTCAATGGCGTTGCCTATGAAAACACTTCAGGATATTGTATGCAGGGTTTGGTTTTAGCCATAAACCGGTGAATGGTGATGGGTTTTTTTTCGAAAAAAGAGGGTGGGGTTGCTGAGAAAAGTCCGGTGATGACACAGGGCTCCAGGCAGATTGATGATTTAAAGGCCAGGATTGCAAGTTGTGACTTACCCCCTTATGTCGCGCGGCAGATTTCCATTGAATGTGATCGTCTTGAAAAGACGGATCCGGTGGCTGCTGAGTTTTCAATCGGCGTAAATTATATTGAGTTATTGCTGTCTCTGCCGTGGTTTAAGGAGACCACTGATAACCTGGACCTGAAGAGGGCCGAGTTGATCATGTCCTCACAACATTACGGTCTGGAGGCAGTCAAGGAGCGTGTCTTAGAGTTTCTCGCAGCCAAGACACTGAAAAATCAGCAGAAATCTCGAATATTAATTGTTGATGACGAAGAGATAGCGCGGGAAAATCTTCATCATTATTTCCAGGGTCTAGGTCATACGGTAGAGATGGCGGGAAATGGTATTGAAGCTTTGCAACTGGTGGAAAAGAGTGACCATTTCCATGTGATGATCACCGACCTGAAGATGGATAAGATGGACGGTTTGACCCTGATTGAGGAGCTTGGCAAGATATCGCCCGAAACCAATGTCGTCATGGTCACCGGCTACGCCACGGTGGCCAATGCCGTGGATGCGATGCGCAAGGGGGTTACCCACTATCTACCCAAACCGGTTCAGCTTGAAGAGCTGAAAAAGACGGTTGATGAACTCCTGCAAAAGCAGAAGAGATTACAGATTAATCAGGGGCCGATTCTTTGTTTCGCCGGCCCTCCAGGTACGGGCAAGACTTCCATCGGCAAGTCTGTCGCCTCTTCCTTGGGGCGGGAATTTGTGCGTCTATCCATGGCTGGGCTGCGGGACGAGGCGGAAATTCGGGGGCATCGCAGGACATATGTCGGGGCAATGACGGGCCGTATTATCAATGAAATAAAACGGATCGGCGTGATGAACCCCTGTTTTATGCTTGATGAAATTGATAAAATCGGCCAGGATTTTCGTGGCGATCCAGCTTCGGTATTGCTCGAAGTCCTTGATCCGGAGCAGAATAAAAATTTTGTCGATCATTACCTCGATATTCCATTTGATCTTTCCGGGGTCCTCTTTATTGCCACGGCCAATGATATCTCCAAATTACCCGGCCCCTTGTTTGATCGTCTGGAGGTAATTGAATTTTCGAGTTATACCTTTAAGGAAAAGCTTGTTATTTCCAGGAAATATCTTCTGCCTAAACAATTAAATGCCCATGGTCTCAAGGAAATTGATCCGCATTTTACGGATGGGGCGCTGACTAAACTTATTCTTGAATATACCAGGGAGCCCGGTGTGCGGGGTCTCAATCGTTATATCGGTAAAATCTGCCGTAAACTTGCCCTGAAGATCCTGAAAAACGATACCGAAGGATTTCTACCGGAACTGGGTGAAGAGGATATTACACCTCTGCTCGGGCCGCGCAAATATAGACAGGAAGCGGCGGAGGGCAATAATAAGGAGGGTGTGGTTACAAGCCTGGTCTGGACCAGGTTTGGCGGAGAGATAATGTTTATTGAGGCTCTTATCATGCGGGGCAGCACAAACCTTATTTTAACGGGTTCCCTGGGGGAAGTCCTGCGGGAATCGGCGCAGACGGCGCTTAGCTATATCCGTTCCAACGCGGAGCTGTTGACTATTCCAGTGGATTTTTATGATCACTCGGATATTCATATTCACCTGCCGGCGGGGGCCGTTTCAAAAGATGGACCCTCCGCAGGGGTTGCCATTGCCATGGCATTAATATCTTTATTAACTAAAAGAGCGGTCCTTCGTAATGTTGCGGTGACCGGAGAGATGACCCTTACCGGCCAGGTATTACCGGTGGGTGGGATTAGAGAAAAGATATTGGCCGGGGCGCGAACCGGATGTAAAAAAGTTGTTCTACCTGAGAAAAACAGGGAGGATGTGGCAACTTTCAGTGACGATGTTACCGGAGGGTTGGAATTGGTCTATGTTGATACCATTGACGGGGCGATTGAACATATGCTGCTTTGATCCTATCCTTCTTTACCGTGGTTTTCTTGTTGAGTGCCCTTGTTGTCACGGGGGTGTTACCTCTCTTTTAAGACTGTAACTGTTGCATTCTGTTACATGGTTTCATCTTGTAACGTTTCCCATTTCCCATCGTTTTGCAAAAATATTGAGTTGCCTTGAGTATCGCGTCCATAAGGAGTGAAAAAAATATGGGCAAGTAAATTGCAAAAAATATTTTAATATTAAGATGATAAGTGTGTTTATTGTTTTGTTTGAAGCAAATTTGGTCAATCGTCAAATTTGCGCCTTCTTTTGTGGGTGTTGCACAGACGGCTGACCATTGTTGCGCTATGACAGGGGTTGGCAAAATGTTGCAAATTGCAATGAATTGGCTTGCGGAAATGGATATCAAAAGAATAACAATTGTTATTTATTTATTGTAGCAGTTTGATAATATTGAAATAAATTAAAAATAATTTAATGTGGTATGTTTTATGCTTATAGAAAGGTAAGGGTGGCAGTCATATCAACCACGGGGTAATGTGGCTTTTATATGGTATTGGTGCCACGGTGTCGGATTGGTTTTTTTTGGGTAAATATTTCTATATTCTATATAACCAGGGGGAGGTTGCCATGGGATTCACTGATTGGTTTAAATTCACAAAGAAAGAAAACAACAATGTCAATGTAAAAAAAATCAAAACAAAATCCATTGACCAGGGGGCCATGGCCGTGGGTAACGCGGCTGAAGCTGCCGATGCCCTGGCCATGATGGTGGATCAGAAAAATGCGCCAACAAAAGTACTTATGGTCCAAGATGGGGAGTATCTCAGCGAGGTCACCGATTATGCCTTGAAGATGGCCCAGCGACTTGACTGTGAAATCATTGCCCTTGATGTCACTGACAAACCATTGAGTTTTTCCGGTGAGAGGAGGACCAGGGAAAGTGAACGTTTCATAGAGATGGCCACCAGGAATGCTGAAGAATTTAAAATTCAGGCCCAGGCCCGTGGTATAAAAGTTGAACATATTATGGATATTAATAATCCGGAAGAGGTTATTGCCCGTGTGAGCAAGGAAGATGCAGGTGTCCGTTACGTGCTGAGCAAACCGGAAGGCGATCGAGTCAGGTCGGATCAGGAACGTGCCCATGTGCCCGTGTTTGATCTGCACTGTTCCAGATTGTAACCAGGCATGGCTGGAGCAAATTCTCAGACCACAGCCACAACGAACAATGAAAGTGATTCAAGGGTTAAAGCCTTGTGGCACTTTCATATAAACAACGAACAAGGCGCTTTTACCGGCTTACCGGTCTTCCCGGTGCTAGTTAATGACATTGTTTATACATTGTTATCCGCCGTATACGTTGAATGATATACCTTATATTAGGGGTGGGTTATGGAACCTTTGACTATATTTGCCCTGGTTGTGGGGGGTGTGGGAGTATTCCATTTGTTGTCGACCTCCATCGACCGTTTTGGCAAAGGGATTTACAATTACGGAAACCGAAAAGATAGAAGGAGCGACTGGTACTGTTTTTTTAATTTATCGCAACTGCTGGGTGGTGACCGCAGGGGTGGCGTCCAAAAACAGACACCGGCAGCTAGCTCGGAAGGGGTTGATCAGAGACGGGAAATACAGTCCAAGCGGCCCAGGGCACGCCTTTGAGAAAGCGGCTTACATGTCTTTCCGGTGTTAGATTCGTTGTAGTAACCAGCATGGCTGGAGCAAATTATCCGACCACAACCACAATGAACAATGAAAACGATTCAAGAGTGGAGGTACTTTCATATAAATTAAATGGACTGTATCGACATCCCAAGACCTGAATTTTACAATTGATAAGCGTAGATCCCTTGGTTTAATTTTAACACATAGGGATATGGAGAAATATTACCTGTAAAAAATGTAAGGGAGTTTCCTCTGTTTCGTGTGCAAGTTTCAGACAGAAATATGGGTGATCGGGAAGTTGTATTGCCGATCACCCTTTTTTTGTGGTGGGATCTTTTGTCGATTTAGGCTTTATTAAAATTCGGGCTGGGCCGTGTAACGGTCGGTTTGTGGGTTGCCCTCTGCTCGTAGGAGAGCCGATGGGTCGTGAAAATGTGGGAAAAATAGTGTAGAAAGGTGTAACTTTTTGTACCGTTTTGCTTGGATAGTGGTCGGGTGGCGCAGGATATGAGAAAAATTATTCATAGAAACAGAAAACGCCATTGATCATTATCGCAGTAACCAGCATGGCTGGAGCAAATTCCCAGACCACAGCCACAACGAACAATGAAAGCAACTTAAGGGTGAAACCACTTTCATATAAACACATTAATTTTACGGTATTAAGTTTGTTTTCTTATATTCTGGGTGCAAGATTTAGGTCTTATGTTAAAATTGCGGGTCCCCAAGGGTTGTAATAGATGGGGAAATTTTTTATTAAAATAATGAACGTATTTACACTTTGTGCAATAACTTTTGGTTTTTCCATGTTATGCAGGTATAATTCAAGTTTTTTACAGTTTACTGAGAGCTGTGGAACGATTAATCCCGTGGCAAAACTGAAATTATGGATATTTTAATTTACGGGGCCACCGAGTTTAGTTATCTGGTGGCGTCGCGTCTCCATCAGCAGCATAATATTACCATTCTCCACGACGATGGTGATCTGGGTGATAAATTTAACAACCTCGATGTCAGCATTGTGGAGGGGAGTGGCGGTGATGTTGCAATCCTGGAGCGTATCGAGGCCCACAAGGTTGATCTTTTTATCGCCTGTTCCGCAATAGATGAGGCCAATATAGTTGCCTGCTGGACTATTAAAAAAATTGCGGATACCGAGACGATATGTTTTATCGGCAAGGCATCCCTCTATACCAGTTTTTCCTCCACAACCGATAGTCAGTATCAGACACGGTACGATATAGACTCCATAATCTGGCCGGAGCAGTTACTTACCCAGGATATTTTTAGAATTATATCAGTGCCTGAAGCCCTTGATGTGGAGTACCTCGCCGGAGGTAAGGCAAAACTTTTTGAATATCGTATAAAAGAAGATTCCCGGATTATTAATAAATCCATAAGGGAGTGTAACTTCCCCCATAATGTTCTGATCCCCGGTATCACAAGGGAGGGAAAGCTCTTTATTCCCAACGGTTCCACCACCATTATGCTCCATGATAAGGTCTTTTTTATCGGTACAGGCATGGCCCTTGACACCCTGGCTGCTAAATTTTTCGAGCATGATAGAAAGGTGAAAAATGTCTCCATTATCGGCGGCGGTAGTGTCGGTTTTATGCTGGCTGAAAAATTGGAACAGACCGGTATCAAGGTTAAGATTATTGAGCAACAGCAGAGCAGGTGCGCTTTCCTTGCCAATTCTTTGAAGAAGGCGTTGGTCCTGCAGGGAAACGGCACCGACCTGGAGCTTTTGGAGAGCGAGGCGATTGCCACTGCCGATGTCTGCATTTGTACCACTGATAACGACGAAAAAAATCTTCTCTGTTCCCTGCTGATAAAACAACTGGGCTCCAAAAGGATCGTTACCAGGGTCGGGAATATTCAAAATTACGAACTTTTTGAGCACGTGGGTATCGATGTGGTCGTGTCCCCCAAGGCCTCGGCCCTGACAGAGGTTCTCAACCGTGTTCAGATACAGAATGTCGACGTTATAGCGCTCATTGAAGGGGGGAAGGGCGAAGTACTGCGCTTGACCATCCCGGACAGTTTTGAGGAAAGAAAGTTACAGGATCTTGATCTACCGGTTAATGCCATTATCGGTGTGGTTATTCGGGGACATCGCGTTATAATTCCCCATGGAGAGACCCTTTTATTGCCCAAGGATCGTCTAAAAATTTTCACCATGATGGAAGACTCCGATCCGATTAAGGACTTCTTTTTCTCATGAGAATATCAGTTATTTCCAGGGCTCTTGGTATTATTCTCATCGCCTTTGGCGTTATAATTCTCCTGCCCTTGCTCTTTATCAGCGGCGAAGATTCATATTGGCTGGTCGTCCCTTTTTTAAGCGCGTCCATCTGTTCTTTTTCTGTCGGCCTCTTCTGTAAATGGTACGGCCGCCTCGGGGGTGATTTTGATTCGCTGAAACGGACGGAGGGGCTGCTTATCGTCACCTTGTCATGGGTGGTTTCCGCCCTGATGGGTGCTGTTCCCTATCTGTTCTTTGGTCTTTCTCCCCTGGATGCTTATTTTGAGTCGGTATCTGGATTTACCACGACGGGCGCAACAATTCTCACGGACTTTTCCTTATATCCCCACGCCTTTTTCTTCTGGCGGAGCCTTACCCAGTGGTTGGGAGGGATGGGGATCATAGTTCTTTTTGTGGCTATTCTTCCCCAGTTCGGTGTGGCCGGGCGTAAAATATTTTTCGCGGAGGCACCGGGCCCAAGTGAGGATAAGATAACGCCGCGTATTGCCCATACCGCCAAGGCACTCTGGTTGATCTATGTATTGCTTACCTGTTTTCAAATAGTTTTTCTGATTATTGCCGGGATGCCCTTTTTTGATGCCGTCTGTAACTCCCTGTCCACCATGGCCGCAGGTGGCTTCTCGCCCAATCCCCGTTCCATCATGGGCTATAATAATCCTAATATCACTTGGATTATAACCATGTTTATGTTCCTTGCCGGGGCAAATTTTGCCCTGCAGTATAAATTTTTTATAAAGCGAAAAGTCAAACAGCTCTTTATAAATGATGAGTTTCGCTTTTATAGCATGATAATAGTCGTCTTTTCCCTTGTCCTCTGTTGTTATCTTGTTGCGGCCCAGGGTTATTTTACGCAGTTATCTGTTCGGGACGCTGTTTTTCAGGTTATTTCAATTTTAACCACCACCGGTTTTTCCTCTGCTGATTTTGCCCTGTGGCTTGTGCCTGCCCAGGCAATATTGGTTGCCACTATGCTCATCGGCGGTTGCGCCGGTTCGGCGGGGGGTGGTATCAAAGTGGTGCGGGTTCTCTTTGCTTTTCGTTTTTTAAAAAGGGAAATTGATCAGACGGTGCATCCAAATGCGATTTTACCTATCAAGATTGACAGGACTTCCGTCCAGGACGATATCCAGAGACAGATGCTCAGTTTTCTCCTCTTTTATATGGTGTTGCTGATTTTTTCGGGGTTTATGGTGACCATAATCGAGCACGATGCGGCAATCGGTTTTATCGGAACGGCCGCAACTATCGGTAATGTTGGTCCGGGTCTGGGGGAAATCGGTCCCATGGGCTCATTCGGCGGTCTCCATCCGTTGACCAAGATTATTTTTATCTTCGATATGATTGTTGGACGGCTGGAGCTGATCCCGTTTTTAGTCCTCTTTTGCCCCGATTTCTGGTCATTTTCCAAGAATTAAAAACATAGCGCCAACTCTATAATGGAGTTTACCCGATATTAAAGCGGAGCTAATCACCTGAATCTGCGGCGGGGCAAGAATGACAATCACAGTGGTGGTCGTTGGCCATTGTCTGATTGTTATGTTCTGGGCTGCATGAGTCGGAGGAACAGCCACATTCCCTGTGACCTGCCAATCTCTTTTTGGTTATTGTGTAGAGGGGATGTACTGAAAGAATGAGCAGGATAATGGTTGCGGCAAGTGTTACGGAGGAGGGTATTATCTCCCTTGCCTGGCCGACCATGGCGCTGACTGGAATATTTAAATTGATATACAGGGTATCCACGGCTAGGCCGCAGAGAACACTTACCACGGCAATGGAAGATAGATAGAGGAGGGTCGCTCTTTTACCCAGTAGTCCTGAGAGAACCGACAGGGAGGTAATATTGGTGGCGGGCCCAACCAGCAGGAAAACAAGGGCGGTACCGGGGCTGACTCCTTTGATAATTAAGGCCGCGGCAATGGGTGTTGATGCCGTAGCACAGATATACAGGGGAATACCAAAGGCGAGCATAAGCAACATAGAGGGGAGTCCGCCACCCAGATATTGGTCAAATATATTATCGGGTACGAGAACGGTGATAATTCCGGCAAGTATAATGCCGATAAAAAACCAGCCGACGAGATCCTTCCAGATATCAGTTACCGCGTATCTTATTGCCACCTCGATCTTCTCATAAAAACTATGGTGGTTTCTATGTCTTTCCGGCGGGCAGTTGATGCCGTCGCAGCAATTATCGATGGGGCAGCTGATATCCGGCGGTGGACTGCTTTTTAATTGGGGTGGATTTAAAAAATTTTCCAGGACACCTGCGGTCAGGGCGGATATAAAAGCTGAAAAAGGCCTGGCAATCGTCATTATGGGGTCGAGCAGGGCCCAGGTGATGGAAATGGAGTCCACGCCTGATTCCGGAGTGGAAATCAGAAAGGCGGTGGTCGCCCCGTTATTGGCCCCTTGCTTTTTTAAAGACGCTGCGGCGGGCAATACGCCGCAGGAACAGAGGGGGATGGGGATGCCGAGCAGGGCAGCCTTAAAGACTGAACTGAAGCGTCCCTTGCCCAGGTGGTTTGCCACGTAGGTGGGTGATAAAAAGACCTTTAACATCCCACCCACCAGCAGGCCAAATAGGATATAAAATGAAGCCTGCTGGAGCAGGGTCCAGCAGGCAAATAGAATATTATAAAAAAAAGTCAGCATCGGTTCTCCTTTTCCCCGCTGATATCTTTATCATTATAAATGAAGCTAACTGGAGCACTTTGAGAGGCTTTTACGGATAAGTTCTCAAGATTGTCGAATAAACTCCAGGGTATCACATATAAGGGTAAATATGGTCCTGTCGCAAAGCTGATAATAGAGGATCGGACCTTCACGGCGATTTTTCACCAGGTGTAGTTGCCGTAAGCGGTGAAGTTGGTGACTTACCGCCGATTCGCTGACGCCGATAAATTGAGCCAGGTCACAGACGCACATTTCCTCCCCGGTCAGGGCCCAGAGTATCCGTAAGCGGTTGGGATCACCCATGGCCTTGAAAAGAGCGGCCAGTCTATCATTTTCCTCCCTATCCAGGGCGTGTTCACGGGCCGCATCAATCCGCTCCTGGTGGATGAAACGGATGGTGCACCGTTCGTTTTGCAGGTCGATACCCTTACCTCCCATTATTCTTGGACAACCCCAGCCTGCGGCTGGGATAAAATTTATCACTGATCATATGTTCATTTATTCAGATAGTAATGATAAAAAAAGGGACGTCAAGGAGTTTCGGTAATAAATAAATTTTACTACCGAGCGGTTACGACTATAAAAACTTCTGCCAAAGACCGGCTGGGACAAAAAACGGCTATGCCGTCGGCGCGGTCTCCGATGTAAAAAACGGGTTAAGCGATGCTATTTTTAGTGCCTTATTCCATAAAACCTGTAAAGAAAAACAAGAAAATAAAGGCAATGTTCAACTTAACGGGTTCATAACAGAAACAAGGCACTTACTTGCAGTTTGTCTGCGTTAGTTTTTTAATTCCCACTGGCCGTTTCTGTTTCTGCAGGCGGTGGTGTAGGTCTTTTGCGTGCGGCCGTTGATGGTGGCTAGTATTTCCGCCCTTCGGCAAGGTCTGGAAGGATGCCTGGGATCAGTGTAGGCCGGTTGTGGTGTTACCCTGTAACGGTTGCCGTTATCGGGATTTCTCCAGGTAGTTGCCCTGCCGGACTGACCGAATTCATAGGCCTGGTTCAATTCCCGTCGGTCATATTTGTCCATCTCGTTACCAACGATATATCCGAGCAGGGTACCGACCGCTGCGCCGAGTAGTGTTGCTTCCTTATCGCGACCGATGGCCTGGCCGACAATGGCGCCGCTTACGGCACCAAGACCGGCGCCCTTTTGGGCCTTGTTAAATTGATCTCCGCAGGAACTAAGGCTTACGACAAGTGCAGGCAGGAGGATTAAAAGTATCTTTTTCATGGTGTTTCTCCGTTTTAAAAAATAAGAGATAATATATAAGAGGTACTACCCGTATACAGTTAGCCTTTCTAAGTAATTATTGCAAGAGAAACTAACATCTTATAAAATATTTCACTGCGAAGAGCCCCTGTCGGAATCGAAAAAAGCTCTGCCAAATAACCTATAGCTCGCGAAAAACAAGGGGTGAAGTTGATTTACCCATGTCCCTTTTGTAAAGGAGAGAATCATTTTTTGTTTGTGATTTTTTTTCTGTCCGGGGCAGCGGGTCGGGCGAGGTTTAGTTTTGAGAAAAAGGGTGGCAGCTCACCTCTTTTGGTTGTGGTCGGTTGCTGTTTATTATGCAGGTATTGGTGGACGTCGTTAAAGGAGGCGGTGTAAAGGCCGTCGATATGGGCCTGTAAAAAATAGAGATCCAGCAAAGCCGGTAGGGTTTTGGCAATCAGTCTCTGCTGTTTGTTTTGCGGGCTGTAGATAAAAAGACGTAACCCGTAGTTATGGAGATCCTTAATGTAGTTACCTAGCCTAATGCGCCCCTTTTTATCAAAGAGGAGATCTGCGGGCAGAGCAATGGCCGTTGCGTAGGAAGCCACCATACGCAGGCCCATGTGGGTAAAGAGCCAGTCGTAATTATATGGATCCCACGTCGCTCCGTGGAGTTGTCTAGTTTCCTGACCGTCATTTAGTCCGACAAGTTGAATTAGAGGGATGTCGATATTCTGGGCGGGCAGAAGAATATTGTGGATGCGTTGCAGTTCCTCGGGGTCAAAGGATTGGAGGTAGAGTGTGTCCGAGCCGGTGCCGTAACCATATTTTTGAATGGTTTCAAGGAGTAATGAGCTGATATTTTTATTTAACGCCCTGTAAAACCAGGGGTATTTTATTTCAATTGCCAGCTTGACCGGTTTCTTAAACTGCAGTTCGAGGGTGCGGATAAGGCCCAGTTCTTCCTGGAGGCTTGGGATGGTAGTGTGGAAATCATATTTGGTTGTAGCAGATGTATCGAAAAGATCAAGTTGGCGAATTTCCCGGAGGGTAAAATCGGCCACGTAATAGTTATCGTCCCGGCGTTTACGGTCGGGGAAGAGTTTGGCCACGTTGGTGGATGAGTTTAAAGTGAGGCTTGGAAAGACCAGCAACTGATCATCGCCTGTTATCACCACCGGCAATTTTAAAAAATTTATATTGGTGGCGATTTTTAGAGTCGTTGCGGCAAGGCTGTAGGTTGTTAACTTCCCAGTTATATCGCCGTCGGCGATGATAATTTTATCATCTGTATGACCGATGGCGGTTATCAGGGACAGCAACAGAAAAAAAATAGAGGATCGTAGCAACATGGGGGATAGATGTTCCTGTTTTGGGTATGTGTAAGGGGATGGTTTAGTAGTCGCCATATTAGCCGTCATTATACAGATAATTACTTTTTTTGCACCTTTTTGTCCCTCTATTTTTGGGATTATCGCGTGAATTTAGTGGATGTTTTTCCAGTATAAAAGATGATTTGGTCGTACGGAGCCAATGTCATTAATTAAATAGTGTCTGTCCATAAATGGCTATTTTGCTCTAACTCTTTATTGCTCTCAAAAATTTAATCCTTTGATAAAGAGAGGTACGAGACATCGAGATATTACGTATATGCCTGTTGTTAAATTCATCGAGCGCCTCGATTTAAATCAAAATATCTCATTTATGGACAGAGACTAAATAGCAAAATGATGTATGAAATCCTGTTTTCGAAATAAGACTCAAGTTTTAGGCGGATGATATTGTATTTAAATTGGCAATGTTTATAACGGGTGTGGTCAAGAAGGGGGAAGTAGTGGTTGAAAATTATCGATTGACAGGTAGTTGTTTGAATATGCGGCGGGGAGTTGCGTACTCGGCTTGGCTATGTGTACCAGGTGGGCAATGCCGTAACGGGCGGCGGAATCAAGAACTTTTTCCGTATCGTCTGCAAAAAGAGTGGTGTTTTTATCATAGGGCAGGATTGTTTGCAGTTGTTGCCAGAACTCGGTTTGTTCCTTGGCGAACCCCACTTCCTGGGAGCATATTGCGCGGCTAAATATATGGCTGATCTTTACCCGTTCCATTTTTAGTTGCAATGCTGTCGGATGGGCGTTGGTTACCAGGTAGAGGCCTTTTTTCATTTTTTGCAATGTTTTTAGAAAGTTGAGGGCGTGGGGGTGGATATTCACCCGGTGGATGGTCTCTTCTTTTAGTTGTGGGATATCAAGATTAAGACGATGTGACCAATAGTCGAGATCGGTCCACTGTAATGTTCCCTCAACACTTTGATATATTTCCAGGAGTTGCTGTTTTGCCTCCTGTTCACTGAGGTTGTGGTGACGGGAATAAACCTGTGGCACATATTGTTCCCAGAAATAGTCATCGTAATATTTATCGAGGAGGGTGCCGTCCATATCCAGGAAAACGGTGTCGATATCCGCCCAGGGTAAATTGCCGGTATGGTTATAGGAAGGGCGGAACTTATCTTTATTTGAGGAGTTGCGTGAGGTCATGGAAGATTTCACCTATGCTTTCGAAAATATGTTCGACGGATGTGAGTCTGCCGGGAATAATCAATCTGCCGTCGGGGGTGAATTTATGGTTGCAACCGGGCTTACGCCTGGAAATATTATCAAGGTAGATAAGTAACATCCCGGGGGTGAGTGGAGTGTCGTTTAGGAATGAAAGTACAAGGTTGGTCGGCCCCTGCTCAAGTTTACGAATCCGCAGCTTGATCATTTCGCTTTTAAGGGCGATAACCCGGAACAGGGTTGTGGCCTCCACCGGCAACGGCCCGTACCGGTCGACCAGTTCATCCTGCAATTCTAGGAGAGTGGCCGGGGGCGACGAGGGCAGGGCCGCCATCCGGCGATAGATTATATAGCGCTGGCTGATATCGGGGATGTAACTGTCAGGGATATAGGCGGAGAGCTGCAGGTTGACCTCGGGTTCAAAAGTATTCGCCTTGTTCGGCTGGTCTCCATCGGCGGCTTTGGCCTTGAGGTCGGCGACCGTCTGTTGCAACAGGTCAAGGTAGAGGTCGTAACCGATGGCGG
>CAZQOD010000024.1:0-28487 GCA_964594945.1 uncultured Desulfopila sp. | reverse complement strand
CGCCCCTGGAGATTTTGCCCAAGCATATGTTATCGCACATGAAATAGGACATCATGTTCAGAATCTACTGGGGATCAGCACCAAGGTGCAGACAAAAAGATCAAGGTTGTCTAAAACCGACTATAACCGGTTGTCGGTTAAACTTGAACTGCAGGCCGACTGTTTTGCCGGTATATGGGCCCACCACGCTGATCGAGTAAGAAATATCCTTGAACCGGGTGATGTGGAAGAGGCCTTGAATGCGGCGACCATGATCGGGGATGACAGTCTGCAGAAGAGGGCAAGGGGTTATGTTGTGCCGGACTCTTTCACCCACGGCAGTTCAAGGCAACGGGTACACTGGTTTCGCACAGGTCTCGACAGTGGTGATATAAGGCAGTGCAACACTTTTTAATTAAAGTAACCAACATGGCTGGACCAAATTATCAGGCCACAGCCACAACGAACAATGAAAGCGACTCAAAGGTGAAGGTCTTTCATATAAACATATCTTCCGCATGCGTTGTATTAACTTGGCGGAGTTGGATAATTTCAGTTGTATAGAAGGGGTAGAATTGTCAAAGGAATTTTTTTCATTTAGCGGCGGCGAGGGTGCAATCAAGGAAAATGTACATCAATCGTCGTCTCGTCCGCATTGTAAGTTTGTTGTAAAATTTATGCATCGAGGTTTGAAAAAGGGAGGTTCGATTGCCGGGTTTCTTCGCCAGTTCCCTGGTTCTTTTCCCCTGTGGGATAATTGTTTTTTCGAGTTTGACGTGGATTGCCGGGAGTATGACTGGCTGGTGGTTTACCATGATCTTCCCCCCTCCGGCAATTTTTTTACCGAAGAAAAATTATACTGTCCCCGGGAGAGGACGATTCTTCTCACCGGCGAGCCGTCAACTATAACGGTTTTCGGTAAGGATTACATTAGACAATTTGGTCATGTCTTGACCTTTCAAGAACCGTGGGCCATGAGGCATCCCCATGTTATTTTTCACCACCCGGGTTTAATATGGCATTATGGTCTGCCCTTTGGCGGGGGTGACTTTATCAGTTGGGATCAGATGATGGCGGCATCTCCACCTGAGAAGACGAAGATGCTTTCAACGGTCTGTTCCAAGAGAACAGGTAAGGTGACGCTCCATTCAGCCCGTGTCGCCTTTACTTGGCGCTTAAAAGAAGAGTTACCGGAGATGGATATTTTCGGTCATGGTGTAAACCCCATGGACGATAAGGCCGAAGCCCTTGATCCATATCGCTTTCATATCGCTGTTGAAAACCATGTTTACGACCATAACCTGACTGAAAAACTCCCCGATGCGTTTCTTGGCTATACCCTGCCGTTTTACCACGGCGCTCCCAATGCAACAAATTATTTCCCCAAAAAAAGTTTTATTGCCATCGATATTAACGATTACGACAGGGCCAGTGAGATAATTAAATATCATCTTGCCAACAATGAATATAAAGATCGGCTGCCCTATATTATTGAGGCCCGCCGCCGTGTCCTGGAGGAGCAGAATCTTTTTGCCATTATTACCAGGGTGATTAATGAAAACGATGAAAAAATACAAACGACGACCTCCGGTAAGACTATACGTAATCGTTCGACCATGCGAATAAAAAACCCTCTTGCCGGGGCCCGCAGTCTTGCCGAGAAAGTTATGACCAAGGTTTATCATCGGCTAACCTTTAATACCCGCAACAAACCCAGGGATCTATAAGATGAATTTCGACAATATTATCGTAAATTAGGGGAGCGGTGGATGGGGGAATTATTTTATTCTATAAAAAGAAGACGGTTATTGTGGTCAATTGCCGGGATTGTAGCGGCAACAATGCTTTTCCTGTCAGTCAAACCGAGGGTCCCGGGCCTGGACGTGGCGGCCGACGCCTATTTTCAGGAAGCGATGACCGAAGCTGGCCTGGTCTACGGAACGTGCCGTCTTATCAACGCCTCGGTTTCGGTAATTAAGGAGTCAACCCTGCAGGTGGAGCCGGCGGGGGTCGGTGTCTCTTTGGCGGTGGGCCAGGCCTTGGATCCCATCGATGACTTAACGGAGCGTCTTTCTACAATTGTTGTAATGGCCATTGCTTCGCTGGGTGTGCAGAAGCTGGCCTACGAGATTGGTGTCTCTTATTCCCCCACCGTTCTGGGATTTTTTGTCCTGATCCTTTCTTTTTTGTTATGGTATAAAAACGATGGAAGCGTGGTTTTCCGGCGCCTAGTTGTACGGTATACACTATTTGTTATCGTGTTACGCTTTTGTCTACCCATATCCTCCCTGGTGAACACTTTTATAAACCACGATTATTTTGAAAAGGAGATATCCGCTGTGAGGGGGGAGTTGGCCCTGGATATTGCCGAAATGGACAGTTTAAGGGAAATTAAGTTGCCGGAAAGCCGGGGTTTTGTCGATACCATTGAGAAAAGTGCGGCTTTTTTAAAACAAAAAACGGAAAATTATCGGTGTGCCCTTGTGGCTATTACCGGCAAAGTCGCCGAAATAACTAAAAATCTTTTGAGACTTACCTCGCTTTATATCGGGGTTATTGTAATCCAGGTCATTATTTTACCCCTGCTGTTTCTGTGGTTGCTGGTGAAAACATTCTATGCACTCCTGCCACCCCAAAAATAATAAGGTAGAGCCAGGTTATGGTTTTGAGCTGTCGATCTTGACGAGAAAGCCTGGTAATCCGAAGCTTGATACCAGTAGGCCCAGCATTATACAAAGACAACCCAGCCATTGATAATAGCTGAATTGCTCGTTAAGGACAATTTGTGCGGTTAATAGACCGGTTACGGGGACTAAAAGGGATAACGGAGCAACTTTACCGGCAGAATATTTTGATAGCAATTTACTCCAGATGCCAAAACCGATTAAGGTTGCAGCAAAGGCCAGATAAATAATGGAAAATAGCGAGATGCCGCCGAGTTGAGCAAAAGAACCAATTAGTTCGGCTGGGGAATTTAAATAAATGGCAAGCCCGAATAAAGGCAGGGGCGGGATAAGACTCGACCAAACCACAAGGCTGAACATATCCAATGTCTTATTATGGGATAATGCAGAGGCCGATGCCTTGCGCACGATAATATTTGACAATCCCCAAAAAGCAGCGCCGCAAAGTGTTAACAATAATGCTGCGTTCGAAATTGTCGAAATGTTTGTTTGACCGTTGTAACCGACCAGGCCAAGACCGATGATAGCAATGATAAATCCAAGTTGTTGAACCTCAGTCACCGATTCTTTTAATAACACGGTTGCAAAAATTAAAGTAAAAAAAGCCTGGGCTTGAAGTACAACTGATGCTGCCCCTGCAGGCATGCCGATATGCATTGCATAAAAAAGACAACCAAATTGACCCACCCCCACGGTTAATCCATAGCCGAGTAAATAACTGATATGTATTTGGGGGCGCCTGATAAAAAAAACAGCCGGCAGGGATGCGAGCAGAAACCTTAAAGCTGCCAATAACATGGGCGGAACTCCAGCTAGGCCCAATTTAATAACCGTAAAATTGGCCCCCCATATGGTCACCACCAAAAGTGCTAGCATCAGGTCTTTAATAGTCAGTGCCTTTCTCCATAAAAACTGTAATAAAAAACAAGAAATAATAGACCGTAAAAACCCGGATGTTAATAACAGTAGTTGAGATTAAATGTTACATCAGCAATCAAATTATGCTCTCGATTATTGATTGTTGCAAACTGAATAGTTGCTTTAGCTCGACCATACCCTTAATTCAATTGTACTCTTTGTAAATTGCTGTTTTTCTGTAAAACCCCTAAATATGGCAGCGATCTACATCTTTTATTCGTGACATACCCGGCATTAATGTCTGGGTGGAGAGTACGCCTTTCCACTGTCGGATGGTCGATTGTATGAACTGGGATAACAGTTCTGCGTCGGAGGCCAGCAGGTCCCTGGTAAGAGTGACTTTGGCGATCATATCGATGGATCCGTGTACGGTGTGAACTTCGCGTACCTCGTCGAGGGCAAGGAGTTTGTCAAATATCCGTTGCTCATATTTACCTTCGATATTAAAGAGGATAAAGACGGTTATTTCCCGTTTCATTTCCGGATATTCCTGCTCTTTATGTTGTGCCATTTTCACCCTGAATTCCTCCATGTCCGTTGGAATAAGCCTGTCTATACCGATTCCATACTGTCGTTTTTTCCCCTTTTCCCACTGGTGGACGGAAATATAAAGATATAGATCGTCCACCGTCCGTCCCGGAAAGGAATGAACTAGATCGCTGTTGGCAATAATTTTATTTAGTGGTCGGTAGATGGTTGTATACCAGTCGGAGGCTGCCTGTTCGTAGGTTATTTCCTGTTGTTTTTCCTGGATAAGGGCCTTGCGGTGTTCGCCTATCTGCCATTCCAGGTGTTTGGTCTGACTGAGCTCGGTGAGTTCTATACATTTGGTTAAACCGGCCTTATCCCTGAAACTTATTTTTTCAAGATAGAGTTTGTTTTCCAGGGTGTTATCCGAGGGTAAAAGTTCCAGGATTTGCGAGAGTATTTCTGTATGTCCCAGTTCTTTGGCCGCACGAAAACGATGGTGACCATCGAGGATATAATAGTCGTTTTTTATTTGATAAAGGGATATAGGTGGAAGTTTTTTCCCTTTTTTCAGGGCGTTGATAATATTTTGTTGACGCTCGTCGATATGTCTGGTGTGGGTTCTGAAGCGGCTGTCAAAATCGTGATACCTTCCCACGCTACCGACAATCCTCTCCAGGGGTACCAGGAGGGTGCCACGCTCTATGGATTCGTAGGCTTTTTCCCGTTCCTGGCGGCTGTTAAAACTGTTCGGGTGATCGGCGGCTCCGGAGATTTCCCCGCCTTTCAAGAAATTTTTTATGGTATTAAAGATGCTCGATTTTGAGGACATGGTAGCCATAACTGTTGATAACAGAGGTTTTGTTTACTTGGGTTATCCTTGTGGAATCATCTTTAAAAAATTTATGGATATGACCGTGGATAAAGTAATGCGGCTGGTATTTGTCGATAAAACGGCGAAAAGCCCTGAAACCACGGTGGCACGGGTCTTCAGCGTCGTTGATAAATCGTGGCGGGGCGTGGCTGATGACCAGGTCGATACCTTTATGCCGCCATAATGAAAAACGCAGTTTTCCGATGAAACGTGCCATCTGTTTTTCCGTATATTGGTTGATATTGCCATTATACCACCTGCTGCCGGAAAAGCCTGTAATTTTCAAGGGTCCAATGGTTAATATGCGGCGGTTGATATCCATGCACCCCAGGGGGGGCGATTCTTTATAGCGAAGATCATGGTTGCCGAGGATATAATAGAGTGGGACATTGTAACGTTGTTTCAGCGCGGCAAGATATTCGGGCGGCAGGTCTCCGCAGGAGAGGATCAGGTCAATACCTTCGATTCTGTGCTCCGGTTCGATGAGTTTTTTGATAACGACATCCGAGACGCTGAGTATTTTCATGTAATTTTTTCAGTTTATATTATCGGCCGGAGTCGATAAAAGATTGGCCTATAATCGCCGCACCCACACCATTGCCGACTTCATGATTTTGTGGGAATATAACTGTTGTTCCCAATTTTTCTGCAACCCTTGGCAGCAGGTATGGGGCTGCGGCCCCCACTCCGACCAGGGGGATCTTCAGTAAAAAATTTACATCTAATACCGGATGATCTTTGCGGGTGGCTATAAAATTAGCCAGGGAGTTCTGCCAGTATTTTGTAATTACATAGTCGATAATCAGGTTTTCGATAAGTTCTTCCGTGTGTTTAATAACCAGTTTGGCAAAGGATGTGCCGTCCAACCCCATGGCCCAACCGAGAATTTCGGCACCTTCTTCGGCCATTGCTTTATTGCCGATGGCTATAAAATCGAGGACATGCAGGGCGTCTGTCGGGGTGAAACCGCATTCGTAGATATGTTGGTTGCGGGTGAGGTGTTGCAATTGTGCGTCGAGCGGTGGCCCACTTAGCCCGGTGCGGGCACGGATAGTGGCGGGGGTCAAGTGTCCTGTTGCGCGGAGCAGGTCGTTGAGGTCGCCATCGCCTGAAAGCTGTTTTGACTCCGGGTGCAGGATGATTAACTTGGACTTGTTTCCTTTGCCCAGCCATTGTTGTGGGGGGTGGGGATCTTTTTCCATTGAAAGCGGGTTGACCCTGGCGGGGCCGATGGAGAGCAGGCCCTTATCATCGACGAGGACATGGCTGTCACCACCAATACCGACCGTCTGCATATCCACCGCTTCAATATGGGTCTTCCAAAGGCCGATCTGACAGCCTTCGAGGGCGAGTTCTACCCGTCGGTTAACTATCATGGCAATATCCGTAGTTGTACCGCCCACATCGATAACGAGACGGTTTTCCGCCATATCGGTTTGTGCAGCTCCGAAAAACGCGGTACAGGCAGGGCCGCTGGCAACTGTTAATCCGGCCTCTTCGACGACCTTTGTGGCAACCAGCGGTTTTCCGTTGCCGGCCACGATAACCATGGGGCAGTCGATATGCAGGTTGCGCATCGCTCCGACAACCCCTGCAACAAACTCCTCCATAACGGGCATAAGCCGGGCGTGGAGGGCGGCTGTGGCGGCACGTTCCCGCATGCCGGTGAGTTGACTGATTTTATGGGAGCTAAAGACCGGTTTGGGATCAATTAGGTCGATTGCTCTTTCAACGACAAGTTCGTGATCCGGGTTTTTAATGGACATTGCTGAACAGACACCGTACACATCAACTTCATTTTTTAGTTTTGCAATAAGTGTTGTCAGGTACTCTATATCGAGCGGCTCTTCTTCCTTGCCATGGATATCATGACCGCCCTTGACGTAGGCAACCACCTTAACGGGCAGTTTGAAGTGCTTTACATAACCGATGACGATGACCCCGACCCGCGCACCCTTGTTTTCGATAATGGAATTTGTAGCAAGGGTTGAAGAGACCGAGATCAGAGCTATGTTTTTTACGTCAATCCCGCCGTCGTTGATGAGGTTTGCGAGGGCGCGACCCGTACCCGTTTCCAGTTTTCTGTGGGTTGTCGGTTGCTTGGATGTGGTCAGAACCTGACCGGTTTTTTGATCAATTAGCACGGCATCGGTGTAGGTGCCGCCGGTATCGATACCGATAATATATCTAGGCATATTTTTTAGGAGTAAGATTCTGGTTATGAAATTTTTAAAAAACCGGTTTGGTCATGGTGATAATGTTTTGCGGATAAAAAAGGTTATTGATATAAAAAATATCTTTTGATGTGCAGACTTTCGTATAAAACAGAGAAACTCTGTGGTATTGTTGTGCCCTGTGAATTGCTGGTGTGAAAGTAAGATTTTAAAAATAATTAAGAGTGAGGCCCATGTTACGAAAAATATTCACGTTCTCTGTTATAAGTTTCTGTTATGTTTTTATCAGTTTTTCAACATTAATGGCCGCCGATAAGAGCACGAATCTGCGTCTGGCCCTTTTGCCCATTCCCGATGTTTTACCAATATATCTGGCCCAGGAAAAGGGATATTTTGCCGAATTGGGAATTAACGTCGAGACCCTGCCCGTGGGCAGTGGTGTGGAGCGTGATCAGCTGATGCAGGCAGGACGGATTGACGGCATGATCAATGAACTGTCCGGTGCGGCCAGCTTTAACCGGGAAACGGTGCAGGTCCAGGTTATAGCCACTGCCCGTTTACCCATCGGTGATGCACCCCTTTTTAGAATTCTCGGTGCCCCCGGTTCCGGGCTAAGGCGGGTATCCGACTTGGCCGCTATTCCCATCGGTATCTCCATGAATACAGTGATTGAATATATCACCGACCGTCTGCTGGCGGCGGGCGGTGTGTCGGACGAGGCTGTTAAGTATAAATCCATTCCCGTCCTGCCGGAGCGTTTGCAGCTGCTGCTTTCCGGCCAGGTCAAGGCGGTTACCCTGCCGGATCCCCTGGCGGCCAGTGCCCTGGCGGCGGGGGCTGTGGAGATAGTCAATGACACAACCCTGGCAAATATCAGCGCCTCGGTTATTACATTTTCAGTAAAATCCCTCAAAGATAAAGATGATGCTGTAAAAAAATTTATGGCGGCATGGGACAGGGCGGCGGCGGATTTAAATAATGCGCCCGCCGATTATAAATTATTGATGCTCAGCAAGATCCGGGTACCGAAAAATATCCGTGCGACGTTTTCTATTCCACCGTTTCCCCGGAGGACGCTGCCGAGCAGGGAACAGTGGCGGGACGCGATGACTTGGATGGTGGAGAAAAAGCTGCTGAAAAAACCCCTGGCCTATGAAGATTCGGTCACTGCAAAATATTTGTTGAAATAGTGAGCTAACTACGATGATTGTGGTGGAAAATCTCCACTTTGCTTATGGGGATGGGACCCGACTATTTTCTGATTTTTCATTCGGTGTGGCCCAGGGGGAGGCGTGGACGGTGATCGGACCGTCCGGATGCGGCAAGACCACTTTGCTTTTTCTTATTGCCGGTTTGAATAAACCGGGCGGAGGTGCGGTTTATGTCGGTGACGAGAAGATTGTCCGCCCCCGCCCCTCAACGGGCTTGGTCCTGCAGGATCACGGCCTGCTGCCCTGGGCGACGATCCTTGACAATACCCGGCTGGGTCTGAAAATAAGAAAATTTTACGGGCCCGACGGTAAACACAGCCCCAAACACCTGCAAATTGACGGGGCAAAGGGTGAAGAGCGTGTCCTTTACTGGTTGCGCTGGCTGGGGATAGAGCATCTGAAAAATATGTATCCGTCCCAGCTTTCACGGGGCCAGCGACAGAGGGCGGCAATTGCCAGAACTTTGGTGTTAGAGCCTGATTTGATGTTAATGGATGAACCCTTTTCGGCACTGGATGCCCCCATCAGGGAGGAGTTACAAAAAGTGATGACCGGTTTTCACCGGGAGTCTGGGCTCACTTCCCTGACCGTAACCCACGATATTGAGGAGGCCGTTGTCCTCGGTGAGAAAATATTGGTTTTGGGTAACGGTTGTAACAGCAGAGCCCATATTATCAATAACCATCTAGCAGGCGAGGTCGATAAACGGACCAGCCCCGAGTTTATAGCGCGTTGTGAAGAATTGCGGGAGTTGCTGGTTACCTGCAGTGGTGATATTTAACCTGAATTTGGCGGTCGGTGGATCTGGCGCCTTTGTTGCCCACCGGATTTGCAGGGTTCCGATTACGTCGACGTATTAATATGATCTGTCTCCAGTCATGAAGAAAAAAGCCACATATCTCAGTACGTTGGTGGGGGTTATAATGTTTTTTTGCCTCTGGCAACTACTGGCGCTTATTGTTCATCGTCCCATTCTGCCGTCGCCCGTTACCGTTGTACCGCTGTTTTTATCCGGTATGACCGGGGAACTTGGTCTTCATTTCCTGGCCTCCACTGGCCGGGTTCTGGCGGCCGTTGTTTTGGCCACATTGTTTGCGGCCCCACTTGGCCTGGTTTTAGGTCAGATGCCACGTATTGACAGGGTTTTGGGCCCGCTTATAGCTATTATCTATCCCATCCCGAAAATAATTTTTCTGCCGGTGATCTACGTGTTGATGGGGATCAGCGATTTTTCCAAGATAACCCTTATTGCCATTATTATCTTTTTTCAAATCTTGGTGGTGGTACGTGATGAGGCCTCGGGATTAAAAAAGGAATTGATCCTTTCCGTAAAATCTTTGGGGGCCGGCAGACGGGCCCTGTTTAAATATGTCTATCTGCCGGCATCGATTCCGGCGGTGCTGACCGCCTTGAGGATTTCGGTTGGTACCGCAGTGGCGGTGCTCTTTATTGCCGAACAGTCTTTGACCAGTTATGGTCTTGGTTATTATATTGTTATTGAAACATATCAGGTACTGCTCTACCCGGAAATGTACACGGGTATCATGGGTATGGGGCTCTTGGGGGTTATTCTTTATTTTGTAATTTATTCAATTGAACTAGGGGTCAGTAAACATCTGTTTGTAAACTGAGGGAAAGGTTTTTCAGCTATGGCATATACTACATTACAGCTCTGGTTGCTGGCCATTCGCCCCAGGACCCTGCCCGCCGCCGTCGGTCCGGTGGTGGTGGGAGCGGCTGTCGCTTTTCGGGATGCGACGTTTTCACTTCCACCCGCGCTGGGATGTCTGTTCGGCGCCCTGCTCCTGCAGATTGGCGTTAATCTGGCCAATGATTATTTCGACCATAAAAACAATATCGACTCCGGGCAGAGACTGGGGCCGGTCAGGGTGAGCCAAAGCGGCCTGATTGCCCCTTCCGCCGTGAAAAATGGAATGATTGTGGCGCTGGCTTTTGCCACGGCGGTTTTTCTTTATCTGTCCTTTGTTGGTGGTTTACCCGTTGTTGTTATAGGGTTTTTTTCAGTGCTTGCCGCTCTGGCCTACAGTGGTGGACCTTACCCCCTGGCCTCACATGGGTTGGGAGAACTTTTTGTCTTTATCTTTTTTGGTCCGGTGGCGGTGGTGGGCACTTATTTTGTTCTGGCCGGGCGAGTTACCTGGATGGCGGTGGCGGCGGCTGTTCCTCCGGGTCTTCTTATCAGCGCCATTATGGTTGTCAATAACCTGCGGGATATTGAAAACGATAGAGATGCGGGAAAAAAGAGCCTGGCGGTTATAATTGGTCGGAACAACAGTATACTCGAATACAGATTACTGGTTGCCTTTGCCTACCTGATCCCGGCGGTGATCTTCTTTGGAGGAGGTGCGGGGCTGCCCATACTTCTGCCCTTGGCCAGTTTGTTTTTTGCCTGGTCGCTTTATAAAAAAATTGGTTATTTGACGGACGGCGCATTGAACGGGTTGTTGGCCTCCACTGCGGTACTCTCCTTTGTTTTCAGCCTGCTCTTTGCGATGGGATTGATTGCGGGCGGCTGAATATATTATTTAATATACGTGAATTATTATGAGTTTTCTTGATATTGAAAAAAAGAGATTTGTTATTTTTGGTTTGGCCAATAAAAAATCGGTTGCCTGTGCAATTGGCCGGGTTTTGCGGGATGAAGGCGCCGAAGTTATTCATGTTGTGCGTTCTGAAGAGCGGGCGCTTAACGCCGGAAAACTTTTCCCGGAATCACGAATTTTTATCTGTGATGTTGAAGATGAAGAAAATATTATCCGGGTGCGCAATGAGATTGGTTCGGCAATTGCGGGTGATGGTGAAGGGATTGACGGTATCGTTCACTCCATCGCCTTTGCCAATTATTCCGATGGGATGAAACCGTTCCATGAAACCGGCAAGGATGATTTTTTGCAAGCCGTTGATATTTCATGTTTTTCTTTTATCAGTATCGCCAACCATTTTAAGGATCTTTTGCTTGAAGACGGCTCGGTGGTGACCATCTCCATTTCCACCACGAGGATGGCGGCTGAAAATTACGGTTATATGGCCCCGGTTAAGGCGGCCCTTGATTCGTCCATCTGTTTTCTGGCAAAAAGCTTTGCCGAGTTTTCCAGGGTGCGGTTTAATGCGGTTGCGCCCGGCCTTTTAAAGACATCCGCATCGGCGGGAATACCGGGGTATGTGGACAGTTATCTTTTTGCGGAAAAAGCCACTCTTAGAAAAGCGGCCCTGGCCACGCAAGAGGCAGCCGATGTCGCCGCATTTTTATTGTCCAAAAGAAGTTCCGGCATTACCTGTCAGACCATTGTGGTCGATGCGGGGATGTCCGTTAATTACTTTGATAGGGAAATTGTTACCAGGAGTGTGGGATAAAAAACATGGAAAAAAATTCATTAAATTTTACAATCGATGTGGAGACCTGTATTGGTTGTGGTCAATGTGCAAGTGATTGTCCGGCGATGATTATTAATATGGAGGCGAATATTCCGGCCATTAAAGAAGAACTTGCGCAATTCTGCATAGGTTGCATGCATTGCGTGGCAATTTGCAGCGAAGATTCCGTCTCGATTCTCGGTTATGATTCCCAGGCGGGCATGGAACTGTCGGGTCGGGAATCGGTTGATTCCATGGAGTTGGAACGACTAATAAAGAGTCGACGTTCGGTACGGAATTACCACGATGAAAATGTAGAAAAAATTGTTATAGATAAGTTGATCGAGGTTGCATCCCACGCCCCCAGCGGCCATAATGATCGGCAGTTGCTCTACACCCTGGTTGATGATAAGGGTATCCTCTATGATTTGCGTGATGAGGCCTTTGCGGGCCTTGAAAAATTGATCGAGGAAGATGGTTTACCGGAAGGAATGGAGATGTTTCTCGATATTATGGAGGCCTGGAAGAAAACAGGGACGGATATCCTCTTTCGTAAGGCGCCCCATTTACTTATAGTTTCAGCCCTTGAAGAGAGTGCGTCGCCAACGCAGGATTGCATTATTGCTTTGTCAACATTTGAGATATACGCTAGATCCAGGGGCGTGGCAACGATCTGGAATGGTCTTGCAACACTTGTTATTAAACAACTGGTGCCGTCTCTACAGGAGCGATTGGAGATCCCGAAAAACCATACTATAGGTTATGCGATGGGTTTTGGTTATCCGGCGATAAGATATAAACGGACGGTGGATAGAGGGATGCCGCAGGTGAACAGGGTAAAATCCAACACCGGAAATAACCGGTAAGCCGGTATAAGTGTTTTGTTGCTGTTACCAGCATCCGGGCTTTTTAAGGTCTATTATTTTTTGTTTTTTATTACAGCGTTTACAGAGTAAAGCACTAAATCCTGCACGTAGAATATGTGAAAACAAGGTTTATAACATTTAAAATAATTTTTATTATCTTGAACTAAACACGGGTATAAAAATGGATAACGAAGAGTGGAAAAAAATCCAGCAGGAAGCGATGGAGGGCAATAGGCAGATATCCAAAATCCACAGATTGGCCACTATTGCGAATAAACGCAGGAAGGAGATGTTTATTCATCCCCAAGGGGTGGCAAGATATTTACAGGCGCAGGACAAATTTGAAGCGGCATGTGAACAGTTTATGAATATGTGAAACCGGGTCTTTGGGGAGATAGCGTTGCAGGGGCGCGGATATTGAATGCGGGGCTCGTTTTATGAGTTATTTACGTTTGATGGAATGATTTATTGAGTGCCTTGATTTAGACCGGAATATCTCATTTCCGGACAGGTATCCGATAATTTTTCAGCAAGATTGAGCCACATGGTTTTCAGTTTTTCCGAATAACGTTTTATTTCCTGATGATGTCCATGGGTGGTGATAAAGGGGCCGCCATAGAGAGACAACGCCTTTTGCATTATTTTTTTATTGTCGGCGCCGGATGTTTTTGCCAGTTCTTCAAAATACCATGAGTCAACCCAGCATAGTTTTCGGTTCAGGGAGAGCGTTCCGTTTTCCATAATAACTGCTGCATCCTGGCCCAGTATCTTGCGCAGGCGATGTAACGTGATATTAAAGTTTTGAATGGCCCGATCTCCATCGGCGTCCGGCCATAAATTATCAGAAATCCTCTCCCTGCTGTTTTTTTCTGTCGGGGAACATATGAGAAAATCTAAAAGTTCCAGAGGTTTTTTGGGCGTTTTTGCTGAAAAAACCAGGAGATCTCCGTATCTCTTAATTTCAGCCGTCCCCAGTCTGTAAATCTGCACCGGCCATGGCCACTTTTCACATATCATGGTGGATGAAGGGGGCGGCAGCCGGATAAGTTTTATAAACTTGTAAATCGTTTCCGTGTAAATACTTGTTGCCAGGGCTTTGGCATATAATTTACTCAGCCGCTGATGGTTGAGCGCTGACGGGGTTATAATACCGTGCTGTTTGGCCAGGGCCAGGGCGGCTGTAAGGTATTGTAAGGCCTCGTCTTCACGGTTTTCACAGCAGGCACAGTCGGCCCTGACAAGATTTGTTACAAAATCAATATGTTTGCTGCCGTGTTTTATCTTGTTTTCGAGCAGTTCGGCAAGTACGGTTTTTGCTTTGGAGACTTCATTGCCTGCAAGTAAAATCTGAGTTTTCAGTAAAATGGATATGGCAATGGTAAAAGGGTTACCGCAATTAACTGTCATCTTTAAACATTTTTCGATATGTAGATTGGATCTATCCAGTGTTCCCTTTTGCATGGTTAACCAGGCTATTAAAAAATGATAATGACCATTGTCCCAGGTTGCGTGGGCCATTCGGTTGTTTTTGATTTCGGTAAGGAAACGTTCGGCCAGGGGCAGGTTACCCGTCATCAGCTGGAGGTATATTTCAGAACAGAGAAGGAGAAAATCGTAGACATGAATACCCGTTTTTTTGCTGAGTGCCAACCCTTCCCGCGCATATCGGCGACAGCCTTGCCAATCGCCTATTGCCAGCAAAAGCCCGGAAATCATAGCGCTTGACCCAATTCGAATAACGGGTAAAACCCTGGTGGAATCCGTTAACGGTTTTAATGTCGACAGCATTCCCTTTGCCTGGGCTTCCTGGCCAAACCAGTGATAAGACAGAGATAAATTACCAGCTAAAGAGAGTATTATCTGGTCATCATTACACTCCTCCAGCAGTTCTTCGCACCGTTCCTGCCATTTACCAATATCGGGATGATCCGGTTTTCGAAGAAGAAGAGCAATTAATATGCTGGAGGCGAAACGACCAAATATACTGCTATCCATCTGCTCGGGAAGAAGTTTACTTAAACGTTCACCCTCGGCTATCCAGTGGTCGAGGGGGGAGAAATTGCCCCGCAGTAAAAGATATAGTTCAACGACCATGGACCAGCTGATTATCTGACCTTTAAAATCATTATCCCGCTGGAAGAGTTTATACGATTCCATACAGAGTTTTTGGCCCTGTACGGGGTTGCCCGCCAACAGGCTGATGCCTTTCCAAAAGAGGAGCCAGGGGTTTTCTTCTAAATACTCAGGCGGCAGGTGCTTGATCCATGAGGCAAGCATCTGGTGTCGTCCCTGGGAGGTTAAGATCGGTGCCTGGCCAAGTATAATATTCACCAGGGATTCGTATTCTTCCGCCTGTGTATAAAGGTCGACGCCTTCCTTGATAAGATCATTTTTTATTAGAATTTCAGCGGCTAAAACGTATAATTTTTTCAAAGTTGCCCGGTTGAAGGCGGCCTCTGTTTTGGAGAGTAGATAGGCGTGGAAAAGGGGGTGGTATTGAAAACTGGGGGTGGGCAGATGTCTTTTTTCAAGAAAATAGTTACGTTTGCTGAGATCATTGAGAATCTTGTCCGCCTGTAACTTCGTGAGTTCCCGTGCCATTTCTATGGTCATATGGGGCAGAAGAGCTGTTTTTAAAAGAAATTGCTTCAAGGTCGGATCCACTTTTTCAAGGATCTCGCTGGCAAAATAATCAAAAATGGTTTCCGGCGTCGCATCCAGGAGAAGGGGGCGGAAACGGGCATGTTTTTTTGAGTGCAGGAGTAATAGAATTGTGCCCGCCACCCAGCCCCGGCTGAGCTGAAATATTTTCTCGCTTTCTTGTTTGGTCAGTTGGTGACCCAGCAGTTTAATCAATTGGTCAGATTCGCCCCTGGTAAAAGCTATCTGTCTTGCGTCTATATTGATCAGCGTACGATTGGCCCGTAATCTTGCCATGGCCGGGGGTGGATCATTGCGGCTTGCTACGGCTATCGTCAATTGGCGGGGCAACATATCCATGGCCCTGATAACTATTTGCTGCAGTTGTGAGCCGTCCGGGGCGTCCTGGAAGTTGTCCAGGACTATCCAGCATTTTGAGGCAAGGCGCTGGAAGAGGGTTTCGAAGTAGTGAGTTATATATGTATCGACATTGAGAAGATATTCGGGGGTGAGAAGGGGCAACGGCGGCTCGTCGCTGTTGATCAAAGGTGTTGCGGCCAGGCTGAGGTAATAGAAAAAATTCGACGGGTCTCCATCGAATGAATCAACTTGGTACCAGAGGCAGGGAATGTTTCTGTCCCTTAGGTAACTGGCAATCAGGGTGCTTTTTCCAGAGCCCCCGGGTCCGGAAATCCAGAAAGACGATGCGGATTGTGGTCGGTCAAAAATAGAATAGAGTCGTTCCCGGAGTAATACATTGTCGGTTACAAGCGGGGTGATTTTATTAATTGAAATTTCTGAAAAGCTCATACCGTCTTCGGTGTATTGGTTTTCAAGTCGAAATCAAATTAACAGCAGCCCCAGCACCATCTCTGAAGGTATTTTGCAAAATCATGCGTAACCATTGATAAAAACCGAAGGAGAAGCCGCTGGGCTAATTTGACCTGTGTGTAATATAACACAATCCCCTGGCAATTGGCTGTAATTTTTCAAGACATGCCTTTGGAATACCATCTCGAAAAGAAAGTTATGAGTCTTGTGTGAACTGAAAATTTATTACCATCTGTATGTCATTTGTATGTTGTTATCTATTACAATTACGCCGGACTGTTTACAGGTTTATAAGCTGGTAAAGGGGGTGGCGTAGTGAAGAAATATTTTTCTTCTTTCTCTGTTTTATTTACGGTCTTTTATTGTTTTTCGGCCTATTGTTTGGGGGCAGAATCCGGTCAGGGAAATTCGATAATTCGTGTAGTTTCACCAGGGCAAGGAACTGAAATTTTAACAAAACATCTAGATATCCAGGCCATATTCACCGGTTTGGTTTATCGTGACTCCCTGGTTGTTATTCTTGATGACACAGACATTACGGCCATGGTCAGTGTAGGTGACAGGGGGCTACATTGCAGGGTACCGATGCAGATGTCGGCAGGGAAGCATAATCTTTATATTGCTGGCAATAGCGATAACGGTCCCTTTGAGCGGGAAATAGAATTTTCCTCCCGCCAGTATGCGACTTTTGACGAGGCTGCGACGGACAACGAATGGACATTAAATCTAAAGGCCGGAAATTACCATACCAGCCATGGTAATAATTTCGCATCTACAGATATAGATTCTATCCTGCAGCATCAGGCAACGGTAAAAAAGGGTAGCTGGCAGGTTAATGTAAACGGTACCATTCGGCTGTTGGAACAGAATTTCCATGGTGGCTCCACTGACAGTAAAAAAAATGTTTTGGTTTCCGGTGATGCCTACGGTCCTTGCGAACAGACATCCGGGAGTCGCTCTCAAAACCAGGGGTCCATTGACCCGGAACGGCAGGGTCTCGATCTGAATACCGTGTTGCTGAAAGTTCAATACCGGGGAGGGGTTTATACCTCGTCTTTTGAATTGGGCGATTTGCAGATTGTTCAATCAAAAAATACTTTTCAGTCCTTGGCCAGAAACGGCAGTCAAATTAAATTTGCCTATCGTAATTTTCACCTGACTGCGTTTTCAGTCTTCGGTAGGGAAACTTTTGGGCTCCATAACGGATTCGGCGTGGGTTTTGATGATGATGAAAATTTATATGGTCTTTGCGGAGCCATTCGTTTTCTTGATAAGAAAATTGACCTGCGCGGTTTTTATATGGTCGGGGGGCGACGGGGTAATTCCTATAGTTACTGGTCTCAGGAAGAGGAAAATTCGGGTAATGTTTTTGGTTTTTTGTTGGGGACGGATTTTTTCTCCGGTCTGTTAAAAAGCGAATTTGAATATGATTGTTCTGATTTTGACGCCGACAGCAGAGACGGGTTCGGTAAAAATGCGGATGAGGCCTGGCGGTTGCAGGTTGGTGGTCAATACGGGATTTATACCTATAATATTGTCTACGAACGTTTCGGATCCGACTACGACATACCGGGAAATCTTGGCCCGAAAAAAGATTATTCAGGTATAACCGGAACGACTGCTCTCCAGTATGATGTGCATGCGCTTTCCCTTGTCTTTGCCGGTTACCACGATAATGTGGATGGCAGTCAGATGTACGCGCGAACCAACTCATACTCCGGTAATTTTGATTATTCCTATACCGGTTTTAGGGAGATTCCTCTAACCGTCGGTTATCAGCACACCGTCGACCGCTCCAGTAACGAGCCTCCGGGCGGTTCCGGAAAAGATCTTAGTACTGACACCCTGTCTTTAAACGGCAGCTATCTGGGACAGGGTCCGTTTTCCCTAGCCTCTTCAACCGCTTATTCCAGACAAAATGATGATTCGAATCAGGACGCGGATATCACAACCTTGAGTTTTACACTCAGCTCAAGTCTGAGTTTTGAAACATTTTCCGTCTCCATAAGTGGTACCTGTAACCATAACCGGGATCTGTTTTCGGGTATTAACAGTGATGACTACGTTCTTGCCCTTGATACCATGGGGTCACTGTTTAATGAACGAGTCAGTTATGAACTGGGTGCCACTTATGATTATACCTCAATCAGTGATAATAGCGGAGATCGGTATGGTTTTACCGGCCATGTAAGAATCAGCTATCATCTGCCACGGCTGCTGGATTTTCTCAATACCAGCCTTGGCCTGGAATTTCAATATAACAGCGATAGTCCAGGGGGGGCGGTTGCCACGGAGGATAGTAGACTGTTCTGTACGATTTCCAATGTGGTTCCCCTTAATTTTTAACAGGATTAGTTGCCATGTTCGACAAACTTAAGGGACAATCATTTTCCTCGTTAAGGAGGTTTAATATGTCGTATATACTTAAATGTTTTCTCTTGTGTCTCTGTTTTGTCTTCTTATCCTTTGGACAAGCCCCGGCGGTGAATATTAATGTGCCATCCACCGCTCGGCCCGGCGAGACGGTTACGTATAGGGTGATGAGTCAATCTTCATCCGGAGCATATACCTGTGTTTTGCAGATTAATTTCGGTGATTCAGCAACCTGGCAAAATCTCCTGCCATTCTGTACTTCGACATCCTGTACCCAGACCACCAACCATATCTATTCTGCAACAGGGGCCTATAATATCCGGGTCCGTCCCAACCCGACTATTTTGTGTACGGATATTAATCCGCCGTTAACCCCCAGTAGAACAATAAATATAATTCAATCCTCCGGGGAGGTAACGATGCCCGACGGTACAGTAGCCATGGAGTATAGTTATCAATTCGGTGTCAACACTAATCGTTATCAAAAAGTCGGTGGCAGGCTTGATAGAGGTTTAAGGATAATAGGTAATAAACTTACAGGGATACCGGAACAGGCAAAAAATTATCGTTTCAGGGTGCGGGCAACCAGTCCGGATGGCGCCATAGTGGAAAACTGGTATAACCTGACAATTACCAAGGCGCGTCTCACGGTCACCACCACTCCGCAAAAAATTACCCTGAACCGTAACCGGCCGGGAACATTTCGCCTGACTTATAATTTTAAAAGCTCTGAACCGTTAAACGATACCCTGATGTCGGCCCGGGGCGTTTTTTGGGGCGGATCTAGAAAATTGGGAATATTGAATACCGGGATCACAACTGAGATGACGGCGGGGCAGGCGCGTTTGAGTGAACAGGTAACCATATCCCTGAACGTTATTAAAATGGCGCAACGCCTGGGTGTAAAAAATATTCGCTACCAGCGGACATTTATCCCACGCTACATGGATGCTGCAACCACTGGTGCCGTGGCTGTTACCGTCGGTACCGGGTTTACTTTTACAAAAATCCGCATCACTTTTCTTGATCATACCGGTAAACGTTTTGTTAAGCGCAACGAAAAGATTGACGGCGCCATGGTTGAACTTCGTTACGAAGGCGCGGGTTTGCTCAAAGGTTATTGGCAGGTAGATGATCGCATCCTGGCCAGGGTTACTAAAAGTTTGCCCTTCGCCAATGGCCGTACCATTACTCTGCAGTTGCCCGGAGTGCCGCCGTTACCCACCTACTCCACCGGTTCGCATCGGTTGCGCTTTGTTATTGTCAATCCGGTTATGAATATCCCCTTTCCCCAGGTGATCTATATCGTCAGTGGAGAAGATCCAAGTAAGGTTCATGCCATTCAGCTGATAAGCCCTGAAGACAATGCAGATCTACGGGCGGATAATCTTTCATTTTCTTGGAAATCCAGGGTTGGGGTTGTTCTATATCATCTGGAACTGTTTGAAAACACAAAAGAAGAACGAAGGGTTGTTTTTTCCTCTTATAGCAAAAAGGCAATCTATACCGTTCCAACCTCGAGACTTTGCAGAAAGCTGCGTTTACGGAGCAGCTACTTCTGGCGGGTAACAGGTCTTGATGAAGACAATAAGCCCATTGCCGGGAGCAGGCAGAGAAAATTTAAGCTGGTAAATGACGATCTAAACCGTATTCCGAAATATCCATAAAAAAAATAAATGGTTGCTGAACTGATTGATAGAGCAACAATCTAACACAGACAAGCTGCAAGTAAGAGCCTTGTTTTTTTACAGGTTTTATGGAGTAAGGCACTAAATTTTACGATCGGCAAGTTCACTTCAGGTACGGAGTATTAACGTTTTGACCGTTCGAAGCAGGGGGTGGGCAATTATTTTTGTAATATGCGGAGGAGGAGAAATGGATAAACTATTTTGTTTAAAAGATATTTACTACCGCCTGGTTTACAGAAGGTTGTTAAAAGATAAATGCTTGCTCCTGCAGATTAATAATAGAAAGATTTGTCATATTCTCTTGATCCCTGTTTTAATACTCTTGGTTACATCAAATAATCTCCAGGCCAACCAGGAAAAGCGCCAATTTCAGAAAAAAATTTCTTCGTCCACGAAGGTCTTTAAATTAACTCCGCAAACAGTGGAGTCCGCTTTATGGAGATTAAAAGATACGGATATTATCGAGTTGTCCGGCGGTAAACAAATAAGTATGAAAAGATTTCGTAGTTTTGCCGCTTTTGCAAAAAAATTAAAATCCGCAAGAAAGACGCGGAAACCTTTTGCAAAATCATTACGGTTGAAGCCCGCAACCACAGGGATACGGGTGAGCAGCCTGGCAGATTTGCAGACAACTTTGACAAAGGATGACAATGTGACGGTTCAACTACCTTCCGGACGGGTGGCAACAGTGGCCCAGATCAAATTTCTTCAGCCTCTTTTGGAAAAGCGGCTTGGGAAAAAAATCTCGGGATTTGATGGACGGCAGGGTGATCGGCAGGAGATTATTAAGCTTAAAGGGTCGACGGATAAAAAATATTGGAAGGAAATTCTTACCAAGCCGGAGGATACCGTGTTGGAAAGTCCACAGGGTAGGCGGTTTACCGTGGGAGAGCTGAAAAAATTTATAATCTCGGGGCCCATTTCCGGAAAGCAAGTTTATTTCAGGCATAAGTAAGGGGGTTGATAATGAACAACTATAAATTGTTTCGAAAATATATTGTCGCCTCTTCACTTTTCTTTCTCTTGTTTGCTGTTTTATCTCCTGTACCCGTTAAAGCAGGTATTGCCGATAACTTCCAGAAATTCGTAGATTTTCTTCAGCAGGTAGAAGAGTATTGTCCAGATAAAAATCTGGAAAATGTGGGATTCCCCATGAGCGCAGACGAGTTGCAGGGAGCGATGGATTTAATCCTGTGTGTTGTGGATGCGGGGAATACATATGAGCTTGCCCAGTGTGCGTCTGATGTTAACGACAGCTTGCCCGACGAAGTTCAGACTATTGCCGATTGTTATATTTTTTACATGGATGGTGAATATACAGCCCTTGCCCAGACCTTGGGTGGAGAATTTGCCTGTGCGGTGTTGAGAGTTGTTACGCAAATTAATGTTTGTGATCTGCTCAAGGAACTGGTTGAACTTGCCGAGGCCGCTTATGATTTTGGTAAAGCGATAATTGAGTTTTTCGGCAATGCGTTGGCGGAGGTATGGGGTGTTGCAAAAGATGTGGGTTGTGCCTTATGGCTGGGGGGATGTGATGATAGTCCGCCCCCCCCCCGCTATCTGACACTTTTGAATAAGATGCAGGACCATATTCAGGAAGGTGTGGAGAAAAGGGAAGAAAATAACGATAACGCATTTAACGTTTATCTTGGCAACTTGAAAAAGCAGGTATTAACCGAGGCCAATAAATGGATAGATAATTTCAACGACAAGCAAAGCTGGCTTCAACTTCCCCGCTATAGTCAGAATGATATAGATAAGGCCGCTGCTAAATATGTGCTGTTGGTAAATACTGCGTGGAGCAATGATATTGTTAACTGGGTACAAAAAGAGCGTCAAGACCGGGCGCAGATATATATTAATCCCTTCCGGTTGTCGCAATTGATAGAAACCGTATTAAAAGAATATACACCTGATCGCAAGGACTGTCTTGCGCCCTGTATTATTATCCCTAAGTGTGAGCATCTTTTTTCCTACGACTTGTACTACAAGCATATTGATCGATGGAAGATCGGGAATTTTCCGGTTCTCTCCAATTTCGATATGGAAGAGGTTGGGAAAATAGTGCAAACCAATCGAAAATTGTGTGAAGCCATTGTTACAACACATAGGGTAGAACTTTCCGACGGGGCAAAACAGTATTTGCTGGATAAGAAATATTGTCAGAAGGCTGGTGCCGATCTGCTGTTGTGTAAGGATAGCGAATCGTTTTCAACGTGCCATCGCCTGATGACCGCTTTTGGAAAAGAAGGGATTTGCACCGTGGATAAGGTCAAGATGGTGGCTGAGGTTAAGGCAAAACTCATGGCCAGGTTCCGCAAAGAGGGTAGCAGATTCTATGATTTGAAAAAATTTATACAACTGCAAGATAATAAAATTAAAAAATCCTCTCCGCAACCCATTATGCAGACACGGGAAAAATTCCCTTGCTACAGACCCACCCATAAATATTTTTTTGGAATATTTTATCGGCAGATGTTTCCTGATCTCGGGGAAATACTACTTGAGCCCGAAATGAAAGTCGACCAGGCCTACAGGCAACTGCAAAATTCAGTTAAAGAGGCAATTGAAGCCATGTGTTCCCAGGGAGATTGTGGTGGTTGCACATATCAAATTTCTCCAATTGATCCCTTAATGGTTGCAGCATCATCGTCGGGATGTGTTCATATAGCGGAAGAAAACAATAGTGCAAACTTTGAGTTTTCTCTGCAAAAGCCTAACTTAAAAGTGGATGGTCTGGATCAACCGCTTATCTATTTTGATCTGAAAAAAGAACTTTTTAAAAACATTAAGAATCCGCCCCGCCTTGTTAAACGTGGTAAAGATGTAGTTGGTCCCATTGAATTTAATCCCGTTAATCAGCTTAATATTGCCGGGGTGAAACTTATGGGCAAAACAGGAAAAGTAAAAAAACGTGGCATATCAATGCAGGTGGCCGGTCTTCAAAATAGAAAGATTACGGGCAAGGGAGGTATGTCGGAAATTGCTGCACCGTCGGCCCGGAAAACAATGAGTGGGCATGTACCTTCGGGGCAATCTTTTCCCAATGGGAAGACAAACAATATTGCCGCAAGGGTGAGTAAAACTGGCAAGGGCGAGAGTTTAAAACTAAAAGTAATACCCATTGCCCATACCTTCCGGGCACCGGCAACCGTGCGGATTACACTGTTAAATGCCGTGCATAGCCGGGTGCCGTTTGAGTTGCGTTACAGGGCCGACGTCGGTCGCTCCTACAAGAGGGTTAAACATCCCCTGCACAAATTTTCCAGAACAAACGGTAGAACCGGTTTGACCCTTTCCCTGCGGGAAGTCGGCCAGTATCAAATACGATTTAGGGAAAATCACAAAGCTCCCTGGACTATTTGGCAATCATTTCAGGTAATAAACAGTACAGGCAAACATTCCGTAATGGTGAGAAAAAGGAAGTTTTCAGCGGGACGGGAGATTAATTCTCAGCCTGAATCGCCGGGTAAGGAAATGCGACCTGGTATTCATCCAAAGAATAAGAAAATCCGGGAAAAGAGGCGTACTCGATTTGCAACACAGAAACGAATGCAAATATTGCCCCCTAAAATACTCAAACCGCAGAACGGCCGAAAATTTAGAATGTTTGGAAAATCAATTCATATTAAAGCGGAGATTAGTCACGCGGCCGAACACAAGGTGCAAATTGAGGTGCAGTATGAAAAAAATCATCGTTTTGTTCCAGTGCAAACAGGACTCAGAATAAAAAGGATGAAGGCTGTAACCAGCGTTGACATATTAATCCGCAATAGTGGCAGTTACCGGTTAAGGGTAAAGGATTCGACGGGGGGGGCGCGTTGGAGTAATTGGACAAGGTTCAGGGTTTACAGCCTGGTGAAAAAGCTGGTGAATAAGCCGCATTTGCCAAAGGTGAAGTAGCTTCTATGTTGCCATCAATTACAATTTCGCCCACAGTTGTTGCGATGGTGGTTGTTTAAAAATAGGTAAAGTCAGTAAAGCTTTGCGAAAAAAATTTTTAAAGGGAAAACCATGCGTAATATTATTCAGTATATTATTTTACTTGTTTTTCTAATGCCGGTGACGACCTTTGCCACCACCTATTATGTTAACGGTGTTACCGGCCATGATAGTGACACCTGCGGCACCCTGGCCGACGCCCCCTGTAAGAGTGTTAAACGAGCTGTTGAAAATACCGGGGATTTGAAAAATACGATTAAAATCGCTGCGGGAACCTATGTGGAAGACATTTTTTTTATTCGGGATGCTTTATGGCCTGGCAGTTATAAGTTTGTGGTCCTGGAAGGAGGCTGGAACAGTAACTTTACCGGTAATAGCGGTAATCGGGCCGACACGGTACTGCGGACCGGAAACGGGACTAGTGGGTGGCCTTACCTTGCTGTTGTTCTTGCAGGGTATAATAATTACGGGACTGTTGGTTTAACCCTTAAATGTTTGAGTATTGAGCATACACCATCCGGGGGTATCGAGGGAGGCGTTCAGGTTAGTACAAAAGCCAGTGGCAAAGCTAAACTGACCTTGAACAATGTATATATGGCCGGTTTTATCGATCCAGTTCTGAATGTTCAATCCAAAGGTAGTGAGTGGATTGATGTTACGGTTACCCGGAGCTTTTTCGAGCAAAATTCTATTTCCGATGGGTCCTATTTATACAATATAATAGCTCACAGTGGACGAATAGAGCTGAATATCAATGATAGTCGTTTTATAAACAACGGTTCAACTAGTGTCAACATAAGTGGTGTATTCTTAAGTAGTAAGAACAACAGCTTGATTAACTCTCGTTTTGAAAACACGATCATCAGTGGCAATAGAAGCAACTATCATCCATCTCTTTATATTTCTACGGTAGGGACAAGTCGGCAGACAGCAAGTTTGGTTAATACTACCATAGTTGATAATATCTGTACGAATAAAGGTTGCGGAATTGAGGCGTATGGGAACGCAAATTCCCATCTGACTCTCTACGTAACCAATTCCATTATTTACGCTAATGGCTCATCAGACCTGTATCTAAATGAACAACAAAGTTCGGCCACGGTTAATTATATGGGCGAATATAATATTGTGGGTGAGTATAGTGCAACGGGAACACCGGGGCATACTACCCTCCATGAAACAAACGCAAACCCAAAGCTGAACGGTGCTTGTCATCTGACCGGCTCTTCACCGGCCATCGATATGGGGATATGTGGAAAGTGGGTTGATCCGTTATATTCCCGTATCGCGCCCTACAAAGATATCGACGGCGACAAGAGGCCGGGTTTTGGCAAATTATTCGGCTGTGATATCGGTGCCGATGAATATAAACCTTTTCCCTGGCCTGCGTTTTTGCCGGCGATTATTAATCATTAGTAAAATCGATAGCTTTTATCACCTTATTTCAATAATGCCAAAAGGACACCGGCCGCAACGGCGGAGCCGATAACCCCTGAAACATTTGCGCCCATGGCGTGCATAATAAGATGGTTTTGCGGGTTGGCTTCAAGACCAACCTTGTTAACCACCCTGGCGGCCATGGGTACGGCGGAAACACCGGCTGCGCCAATAAGCGGGTTAATGGGGCTTTTGCCGACCTTGTTCATGAGTTTTGCCAGGAGTACCCCCGCTGCGGTTCCTATGCAAAAGGCGATCATACCCAGGGCGAGGATGCCCAGGGTTTCCAGGTTTAGAAACTTATCGGCTGACAGTTTTGAACCGACACCGAGACCGAGGAAGATGGTCGTTGTGTACATCAGGGAATTCTTAATGGTGTCGGAGAGCCTGTCAATAACACCGCATTCTTTGGCAAGGTTGCCCAGCATAAACATACCAATCAGAGGGGCTGCCGAAGGAAGTAACGTCGTGCAGATACCGAGTACCAGCAGCGGCAGAAGAATTTTCTCCAGTTTGGAAACGTGTCGCATCTGCACCATTTTGATTTGTCGTTCATCTTCCGTGGTCAGCCAGCGCATAATAGGTGGTTGGATCAGGGGAACAAGGGCCATGTAGGAGTAGGCGGCAATGGCGATTGAACCGAGCAGACGTGGTGATAACTGGCTGGATAGAAATATAGCCGTCGGCCCGTCAGCCCCGCCGATAATACCGATGGCCGCAGCGTCCGGTAGTGAAAAATTGATACCGGGGATAAGATCGGAAAGAAACAGGGCCCCGAGGAGGGTGGTGAAAATCCCAAACTGTGCGGCTCCGCCGAGCAGGATGGTTTTCGGGTTGGCGATCATCGGTCCGAAATCAGTGAGGGCCCCGACGCCCATGAAAATAATAAGCGGGAAGACACCGGTGGTTATACCTACCTCGTATATGTAAAAGAGGATTCCCCCTGGCTCAGCTATACCGGCCATGGGAATATTGGAGAGAATGGCGCCATAACCGATGGGTACGAGGAGAAGCGGTTCGAAGTTTTTGAATATGCCGAGATAGAGGAGGAGAAGGCCCACGCCGATCATGAGTACCCTGCCGATTCCGACGGTCCAGCTTTTATTAAACTGGCCATTAAGAATGCCGTATATTCCGGTGGTTTTAAAAAGATCGGTGAGGAGTTCCGACATATGGGGTAACTTTTTGCCGACGGTAACCGGGGGCTGGTCAACTACAATCCCGGAGATCTGTAAGGTACCTAACAGGTCGTCTTTATGTACTTTATGAAAAGCTTTTATATGAAGAGTGGTGATTTTTCCGGCTGAACCGGCCTTTAAAATAATAACGGTGCCGTCCTCTTTTTTTAAGGTGGCAATTTCGTCGCCGCTGTAGATAAAGTCCCCCGACTGGACAAGGACTCTCTTGACTTTAGCGTCAGCGGGGGAGATTATTGAAATCGTGTTATCCCCCGCCGTGGCCATGGAGGTTATCGACAATAGCAGGCCAAGCAGAAGAGGAATGAAAATTTTTATTTTCATAATACTATCCCGTTAAAAACATGAAAAAAGGCTGCCGGTTAAAGGCCGACAACCAAAAAAGATTCTCCGGGTCAGCCGATTGTAAAGAGCAGGTCGGAGGTTTGGACAGTATCACCTACGGCGACATGGACCGCCAGTACCTTACCGGCACAGGGTGATTTCACTTCGGATTCCATTTTCATGGCTTCCATGACCACCAGGGGCTGGTTGTTGGTGACGGTACTGCCGACTTCGACGAGTATTTTAACTATATTTCCCGGCGTTGGTGCTTCAACGTCGGTACCCTCGGAGGTTGCGGAGGCGTCAGGCGCCGGGACGGGTGTTGCCTGGACACCTTTTCCCTCGCTGACGGTTACATTATAGGCGCGGTTATTGACGGTAATGGTATAATCCCTGGGCCCGATGGAAGCGGGTGTTGCGGCCGTTGATTTTGTCGCGGATTTTTTATTATCAGCCGGTTCGTCCGTTATTTTTCGGACGTTGGTTACGGCCTTGCCCAGGAGAAAATCCAACCCCTTCTGTTCGCAGCTAGCGATTATAAAAATATTTTCGTCATTGACCGGCAGCTTATTATCCTGAAGAATTTTGGTGGCCTTGGGAATACCCGGCTCCAGAATATCCAGGGGATTCTGGGTGAACACCGGTTTGTCGAGCTGTTCTGAGGCGATTTTGATTATTTCAGGGTCGGGGGGAACCGGTGTCTTGCCGAAATAACCAAGTACCATATTACCATAGCTTGGGTTTATCTTTTTCCATTTACCCTGGGTTACGTTGAGATATGCCTGCTGGAAGTAGAATTGGGAAACGGGGGTAACCGAAGTTCCGAATCCGCCCCTGGCCACCACCTCGGACATCTCCTTGATAACATCACCGTAGAGGTGCAGGGTGCCGGTATCCCTCATCATCATGGTATTGGCGGTGAGTGCCCCGCCGGGCATCGGCGAAAGGGTCACCTTCGGTGAAACCATTTTGGCCTCGGGCGGGAAAAAATAATCTTTCATTGCCTCTTCAAAGGCGTCGGAGGCGGTGATTATTTTTTCATAGTCGAGATCCAGGGTGAAATCCGTTCCTTTCAAGGCGTGCATCATGGAGAGGATATCGGGTTGGCATGTTCCGCCGCTGACGGGGGATTTTGCCAGGTCGATGCCGTCGGCGCCGCCCTCTATTGCAGCCATATTCTGGGAGATACCCAGTCCCGCCGTATCGTGGGTGTGGAACCAGAGAATGGTATCGGCGGAGACAAGCTTTCTTGCGGCTTTCAGGGTTTGATAAACTTTGGTCGGATTTGAGGTACCCGATGCATCTTTAAAACATATAGAGTGAAAAGGTATATCGGCATCAATGATCTGTTGCAATCTGTCCATATAAAATTCGGGTGAATGGGCGCCACTGCAACCTGGGGGTAGTTCCATCATGGCTACGACAATCTGGTGGTTCAGGCCATGGTGGTCGATACGTTCCCCTGAGTATTCAAGGTTACGTACATCGTTGAGGGCATCAAAATTAC
>CAZQOD010000023.1:0-29907 GCA_964594945.1 uncultured Desulfopila sp. | reverse complement strand
TCAGCCATCTAACCGACATCAACACCCCAATCGAAGTCAGCAACGGCTCGACAATTAACAACAGTACATTTAAGAGTTGTTATTCATGTCAGCGTTGCACCAATATCTGCCCGGTTGTGCGCAGCTACGATAACCCCGGAAAATCATTGGGGTTACTTCCCCACCAGATAATGTTCAGCCTCGGTATTGGTAAGATTGACCTGGCCCTGGGGTCCCAGATGATATGGAGCTGCTCCACCTGCTATCTCTGCCAGGAACATTGTCCAAACCAAGTTGAATTATGCGATATCTTCTATAGCCTGAAAAACAGAGCAATCAATACAATAGATGCAGGAGCAACCCCATGAAATATGCCTTTTTTCAAGGATGTAATATCCCCATACGTATTCAACAATACGCCACATCCACCGAAGCGGTATTGAAGCAATTTGGTGTACAACTGGTGGAAATGCCCGAATTTAACTGCTGTGGATATCCGGTTAGAAACATAGACGAGAAAGCATACATCCTCCCTTCCGTTAGAAATATGGCCATCGCTGAACAACGCAACCTAAATATCCTCGTTATTTGCAACTGCTGCTTCGCCAGCCTGCAAAAGGCAAAACATATCATGTCCAGGGATGCAACGCTGAAAACCGAAATCAATACCCTCCTGGCCAAGGAAAATCTAGAATACAAGGGTACAGTTAAAATAAAACACTACCTAACCGTTCTCCACGATGAAATTACCACTGAAACCATCGCTAAAAAGCTCAGCAACAATTTTAAGAATTTAAATATTGCCGTTATCCATGGCTGCCATATACTACGGCCCAGGGAAATCACCGGTTTTGACGATTCTTTTGTCCCCGTTATTGCGGAAGAACTGATGAAAACCACCGGAGCCACCAGTCTTGACTGGCGCGGCAGGCTCGAATGTTGCGGTGCTGCCCTTGCAGGCATCAATGACGACTTGTCACAAAAATTATTGTCCGAAAAAATCGACGGTGCACGACGGGCCGGCGCCGAATTTATTACACCGATATGTTCATATTGCCATCTGCAATTTGACAGCGCACAGAAAGATATTCCGCAAAGTTCAGGTAACAGGCCCATACCGGTCTTACTCTACCCGCAACTACTCGGACTCTGTCTGGGAATAGACGAAAAACTGTTGGGGATCCACAAAAACACCACTATTAATCCGGCTGATATCGAGCAAATTAAAGGACTGCTGTCCCCTCCCGAAAAACCCAAAAAGAAAAAACGAAAAAAAGCGCGGGCGACAGCGACAGCCTGATTACCTTTTTTAGTCTCTTTCTCCAATCAGCCCGCCTTTTTATAAGACCACTCCGTTAAAACCACCCTGATTATGCTGTACGGGGTGGTTTTCTCTTTTCTTTTTCTTAAAAATGTTTACTGTTCAGCCTGTGTTGATGGTGAATAAATTTTTTATCCTGATACTGCATAGCAGGTAACATCCCGGGATACCGCCCGAGAATACCGTTTTATTGGATCTTTCCAATGCAGTATTGATATTTATTGATTATTTCGTGGAGATTGATATGAGTAAAATTATTGCATTCGCCGGTAAAGGCGGGGTTGGTAAAACCACAGTTGCGACTCTGGTGATTCGTTATATGGCGGCAATGAAAAAATCGCCCATTCTCGCTGTTGACGCAGACCCAAACAGTAACCTGGGTGAGACCATGGGGTTGGATGTGCCAACCACAATCGGTGATATTAGAGAAACATATATGAAAGACCCCCAGAGTATCCCCTCCGGCATGGATAAAATTAACTACCTGGAAACCCTCGTGGAACAATCCCTTATAGAAAAACCACAGTTTGACCTCCTGGTTATGGGCAGACAGGAGGGCCAGGGCTGCTACTGCATGGTCAATAATATTCTCAATAATTTCACAGATAAACTCGCCAGTCACTATAAGTATATGGTGGTTGACAATGAGGCGGGTATGGAACATCTCAGTCGTAGGACCAGCGGCCGTGTTGATATGCTTTTTCTGGTAACCGATTATTCACTTCGCGGCTTAAGGGCAGTTAGAAGAATCCACTCAATGTTGGAAAATTTAAAACTGGCTGTAAAAGATATTGCCATAATAGTAAGCCGTGGTCCTGATGAACTCAGCGATGCCTTCCTCAAAGAGGTAAAAGAAATCGGCGTACCCATCGCCGGCGTAATCCCCCACGACCCAGCTCTCTTGGAATTTGACATGGAACAGCGTTCCCTTCTGGAACTGCCCGACGAATCCCTGTCCGTTGTCGCAACGCATAAAATTATGGAAGAATATTGTCCACAGGCATAATAAGCTCCATACCCCAAATCCTACGTCCGGAATATGAGAAAACAAATTTTATGTTATTAAATTAACAGGTTTTCTCATATTCTTCAGCATCGACAATCCAACTAATCCGAGAACAGCATGGTCGCTTAATAGTTACCAGAAAAAAAACAAAAATCTTTTGGTATATTTTAAAATTGAAAAGACAGATTGAAATATATAAATACACTAAATTCAAAGTGTTAGCCATTATGATAAATGGTTACCAACAGATATTTATTTTTGGGCATCCTGCTTAAAAAGACATATATTTGCAGTTTCTTGACCTACATCAAAGTGTTCCCTCCCCTATCCCGCTATACTTTTCCATATAGAAACCTTATCTCTGAATTTTGCCCGCAATTTCATTAATTATGAATTGTTGGCAATATTTATATGTAAGCGCCGTTGTCCCCTAATATCTGTAACAACTAACGCAGACAAGCTGCAAGTAAGTGCCCTGTTTCTGTTATGAATCCGTTAAGTTGAACATTACCTTTATTTTCTTGTTTTTCTTTACAGGTTTTATGGAGTAAGGCACTAAACATACGGTCCAAGCTTGCCGATTGTAGAATCAAGGTTATAATTTCATAACGATACACCTAAAAAAACTATGCCCCCGAGGAGAACCAGCTATGAAATGTCCCGGCCAAGATATGATATATTGGAAAGAAAATGCGATTTACGATGTTGATTGTCCAAAATGCGGTGCCCCCGTTGAATTTTACAAAGATGATACCCAGAGAAAATGTAACAACTGCGGCAATCGCTTTGTTAACCCTAAAATGGATTTCGGTTGCGCCTCTTATTGTCAGTTTGCGGAACAGTGCTTGGGCACCCTACCTGAAGAGTTTAAAGGGGCCAGGGATAATTTCCTGAAAGACAAAGTTGCCGTGGAGATGAAACGGTTTTACCAGGCGGATTTTAAAAAAATCCGTTTGGCGACAACAACTGCCAATTTTGCAGAAAATATAGGTAAGGAAGAAGGCGGCAACCTTCCGGTTATCCTCTGTACCGCATATCTTCTCGAAATTGATCGCTCCAACGCCATGGAAATTCTACAAAAAGTTGGGGCAAATGAAGAAATAACTGCAGAGATACTCTCACTCATCGAGCAGAATATAAATATTCCAGAAACACCATCGCCGGAATTAAAAATTATCCATGATGCCGTAAATCTTTTAAAAATTCAAGAAAAGTTCAAGGATGGTATATCCGACAAGGCAAAGCTTGCCAAAATTGCCCAAAATGATCTATTTACAAACAAGGCAAAAGTTATAGCCGAAAAGATCTACAATTAAATCCTGTACGTGGAATATGAGAAACATATTTTTTTACCGTTAAACTATTATGTTTATGTAAAAATGGTTTCACTTTTGAGTCTCTTTCATAATTCGTTGTGGCTGCAGTCAGAAAATTTGCTCCATGCTGGTTAGTTACCGATATTTGAATAAATTCTATTGCAATTCCTATTAGCAACTTTTTCTCATATTCTGCGTCCTTCCAAATCTCCCCCCGGATGTCTCGTTTCGTCTTGGCGTCTGCTTTGTTATAATCAACCTAAACTATTTTCACATATCGCCCCGTCGATAGCCTACGACAACCGGTAACAGGAACCCACAAGCGTCCACTATAATATTTTTTTAATATCTCTTTGTCCCGCAGCTGACCATTATTCCCAGAAGTCAGCCAGTCACCCGTTATGATAAATTCTTTTCCCCTTCGACCTTGTCACATCTTATACTTTAAGATATTATATACACAGTATTTTTTTTACAATCACCACTCTCCGAACAACGACCTTAATTACGGACATACACAAACTATATCTTAGAAGGTGAATATGACATCGGTATTAATAGTAGACGATGAACGCAGTATGCGTGATTTTCTAAAAATTTTTCTTGAAAAAGAAGGTTATAATGTCAGCACTGCAGAGGACGGCAAAAGCGCTCTCGATTTAATTGTAAACCACTCTTTTGATGTTGTAATCAGCGATATTAAAATGCCGGTTATGACCGGCATAGAACTCCTTGACTCTGTCAAACAAAATCACCCGGAACTACCGGTCATTATGATCACCGCCTTTGCATCACCAAATGACGCAGTTATCGCAATGAAAAACGGTGCATTTGATTATATCAGTAAACCTTTTAACGTTGAAGAGATTAAATCCGTTATTGAATCGGCCACAAACAAAAACCGCGCCACCATTGAACCACAAAAGCTTACGGCCTCATTTCCTGAAATCATAGGTCAAAGTCGTGAAATGTTAAAAATTTTCGACATGATACAGAGGGTTGCACCAACATCAGCCAATGTGCTGATCTACGGAGAGTCCGGTACGGGAAAAGAGCTGGTGGCCCAGGCCATACATAACCACAGCAGCGTATCTGCAAATAATTTCATCCCCATTACCTGCAGTGCCATCCCTGAAGATTTAATGGAAAGCGAACTGTTTGGCCATGTTAAAGGGGCCTTTACGGGTGCTATCTGCGATAAACCGGGATTATTCAACGAAGCCGATCAAGGCACCGCATTTCTTGATGAAATTGGTGAGTTAACACCCATTATCCAAACCAAATTATTACGGGTTCTACAGGAAAGGGAAATAAAGCCGGTTGGCGGAACCCGTTCGCAACAGATAAATATTCGAATCGTTGCGGCAACCAACAAAATTCTGGAAGAAGAGATAAACGAAGGACGGTTCAGAGAGGATCTTTTTTATCGACTTGCCGTTGTACCCTTACGCGTACCTCCGCTCAGGGAGCGAAAGGATGATGTACCGTTACTGGCCGAACATTTCCTGAATAAATATTCAAAACAGCTCAATAAAGAGGTGCAGGAGATATCATCCTATGCCCTACAGGTCCTAATGAATTATGATTTCCCCGGCAATGTCAGAGAACTTGAAAATATAATCGAACGCGGCGTGGCCCTTGAAAACAGTAACATCATCCTCCCTGAGAGTCTAACCTTGACAGGGAATATGAAAAAAGCCGCCACCGCCAATCAGACGGAAAGTAGTGCCAACCATCTTTTTCAAGCCGCCGCAAGTGAAGAAGAATTATACGATCTTGGTATTGAAAAGGTTATTACCAACCTGGAAAAAAGGCTTATCATCCACACCCTTAAAAAAACAAATAACTCCAAAATCCGTGCCGCGGAACTTTTGCAAATCAGCTTTCGCTCCCTTCGCTATAAAGTAAAGAAATACGGAATACAGTAATGAAAATCCCCTGGCTGATAACCCGTGCCCGCAGCGCCGTCTCAATTGATCATATCCTGAGAAACCAACTTCTCTGGATGTTGGCATTACGTATTATCCTCTACACCCTGCTTCTGGCAATCAGCTATATTTTTCAAAGCGCCGCCTTTGATATTGTTCTTATTCCCCAGGACCTCCTGGTTTTATTCCTACTCTTTGTCTATCTAACAACCATTTTCTCAGCTTTTTACCTGCTGGTCTACCAGGGTAGTCTGGCCCGATTCGGCTTTGCCCAAAACCTGCTTGATACAAGTTTTGTTTCTTTATTTGTCTTTTTCTCCGGATCTTCCAGTTCCATCTTCACCTCCGTCTATTTTTTTCCAATAGTGGCAGGAGGTTTGATTCTTCCTCCCAAAGGCGGTCTCCTCGCCGCCGCCACGGGCACTTTCCAATATGGTATCCTCCTATTTTTGGAGATACATGGCTTCTACCCGGAGTATCTGCGACCCTACCTTTTCTTTTCCACAACGACACCGATGGTTGTTCTAAACCATTTTGCCGTACAGGGTCTCACCTTTTTTCTCGCCGCAATCCTCAGTGCCCTTTTTGGTACAAGGCTGCAAAAGACCGAAAGTGCCCTGACCGCTTCAATTAGAAAATTTGATCAACTTGCAATTCTTTACAAACAAATATTTGATAATATCTCAACCGGGATAGTAACGATAGACTCTTCCAACAGGATAACTTCGGCAAATAACGCAATAGGTAAAATAATCGGTATCAATGTGACAACTCTGATCGGCCTGAGGCTCCAGGATATTTTTCCAAAAATTGATCTTTCCGCCGAAAATCGTCGCATGACAACTGAATTTAAAACCGCCAAAGGCGCGACTTTAACAATCGGATATTCCCATATGCCCATCCTGGAATCAAACAACAAGGCAAAGAGTTCCGATAAGACCCGCCATAAAATTGTTACCCTCCAGGATATCAGCGAAATTGAAAAACTCGAAAAACAGGTGCGACAAGCGGAAAAATTAGCGGCGATAGGAATGATGAGTGCCAGTATCGCCCACGATTTTCGTAACCCTCTTACGGCAATTTCAGGATCGGCCCAGGTCCTTGCCAATGAACTTGCATCGGCAGGAACAAAAAACTATCAAAATTTCGAACTCACCCACATAATTATCAGGGAATCAAACCGCTTGATAGAGACGATCAGTGATTTTCTTAAATTTTCACGCCCTGAACATGCAAACTGCAAATGGTTTTCATTTCGCGGCTGCCTCAAGGAAGTTCTTGAGGTATGTCAGGCAGATCCCACCTGGCCCGATAGCTGTCAAATAAATTTTCAGTTCAAGGATAATTTAGATATCTGGGCAGATGAAGGACAGATGTTCACGGTATTCAACCATCTCATCCAAAACAGCCTGTCATTCTGCCCATCCGGCTCAGAACGAATCACCATACAGGCTGAAGAAATTCACCTGTCACCAAACCAGGACGCCATAAAAATTATGGTAAGCGATAACGGATCCGGCATCATAGAAAAAAAGAAAGAACAGGTTTTTGAACCATTCTACACAACCAGAACAGACGGCACCGGCCTGGGACTTGCCATCGTGAAACAAACCATTGAAGAACACCACGGCACCATATCTGCCCACGATGGCGATAACGGAGGCACACTCTTTATTATTACATTGCCGCTTCCTTGAACCAAGACCTAAATTTTACAATCTACAAGCGAAGTCTTGCCGACCCGCCGGGGATATGGGTCAGCAAGTGTGGAAGAAGTAGTCCGGGAATAAGACCGTTATCCACCGCCCTTTTCAGTATCTTTTGCATTCTCCTGTTCGCTATCAGTGAATTTAAGATGCTCCGTTCTAATATAAATTGTTCCCGTCCCCCTGGGATCAATGGCTTTTATTTCACCGGCAAGCCATAATCTAGTCCCGGATTTAAGCGATAAAATCTCCGGATAGACCGTTACATCCAACTCACTTTGCACAACCACACCAAAACCATCTACAGATACATCTAATAAGACTTTTACCCTGTTTCCTTCTCTTGCCATAACGGAAAAAAAATAGACAGGCCACATAACACGCAAACCCTGATATTTGGCCCTGGAAACATCCTCATTTAATCCCGCCATTTCGGAGAGTTGTGCCATCAGCTCAGCTGGAGACGGTTTAAGAAAAAAAGTTTCGGATTTACCGTGAGAATCAGTTTTCCCGGCGGTATTCATATCGGGTCGTTCAGATTGCAGTTCTATTGTCTCCGGTGGTTTTTCTGTGATTTTTTCTTCTTTAGCATGAATATTTTTTTTCTGTAAGTAAATGCCGCCGCCAACGCAAATCGCAAGGGAAAGACCCATCCCGGCCAGGACAATCCTCTCCCTATAAACTTTGAAAAAATTCTTTAATGACATTGTTTACCCACAGATAAAAACATCTTCCTGCTTTCCAACTCTCTGCAACATGCGAAAACCGTCAATTTTCCTGTTCTTTCCAAACTCGACCACCAAGGGCCGTTAATTTATCAACAAGGTTTTCATAGCCCCTTTCCAAGTGATAAATTCTTGAAATTTCCGTGCGCCCTGATGCGGCAAGACCTGCAATTACAAGGGATGAACTGGCCCGTAAATCAGTAGCCATCACCGGAGCTCCGGATAGCCCGTTCATCCCCTTACCTTTAACCACTGCAGTATGACCATCAATTTTTATATCGGCGCCCAACCTCTGCAATTCGGCCACATGCATAAAACGATTTTCAAAAATCGTTTCGTTAATTATACACATACCCGAGCTAAGAGCCATAAGAGCCATAAATTGTGCCTGTAAGTCAGTTGGATAACCTGGATATGGCATGGTCTTAATATCAACGCTTTTTAAGAAAAATTTATCAACTGTATTCGTGGGGCCGACGACAGATATGGTCGTTGCCGTTTCAGTGATCTTAAGGCCAGCCGAACGCATTTTTTCTAATAATGACGGCAGCTGCCCCGGGTTGCAGTTGGTAACTGTACCCTGCCCACCCGTGGCAGCTATAGCGATAAGGTAGGTACCTGTTTCTATGCGATCTGGAATGATAGCACAATCGGCGGAATTCAATTTTTCAACTCCCCTTATCGTCAACCTATCGCTACCTCTTCCTTCAATAATCGCACCCATCCCCGTTAACATGTCTATAAGATTACCTATCTCCGGTTCTTTGGCTACATTTTTTAGGACAGTTGTTCCCTCCGCAAGAACTGCGGCCATTAACATATTCTCGGTGGCCGTTACGGAAGGTATATCGAAACAGATGACACCTCCCTTCATTCGATCGTTAATTTCCGCGTCGACATAACCACCATCCATACAGCAACTGACCCCGAGTCTTTCAAGGCCCATTATATGGAAATCAATCGGCCTTGCCCCGATTGCACAGCCACCGGGTAACGAAACTTTTGCTCGACCGGTTCGCGCAAGCAACGGACCCAAGACCAGCACCGAAGCCCGCATTGTTTTCACCAAATCATAAGACGCCTCGGAATGACGTATATCGCTACTGTCAAAAGCAACGGTATCACCATCCCTTTGACATTTAACCCCAAGATCTTCAAGCAACCTTATAAAGGTTCTGGTATCACGCAGATCAGGGACATTGCGCAAAATATGTTTACCAGAAGTTAAAAGAGTCGCAGCCATAAGCGGTAATGCGGCATTTTTGGCACCACTTATTTTTACCGTTCCGCTAAGGGGTACCCCCCCTTCCACAATTAATTTTTCCATTATCTTGCCACCTATCTACAAATTAATACCAGGATTTTGTAATCAGCAACCCCACGGGGAGATGCAGAGCCAATTGCACCGAAATATAAAAACAGCAAGAGATTGATAATATCAACACCCGACCAAACAAGAGATTAACCATCGGACATCTTGACGTACAAAATCCTATCTCTACCGCTGTAATCGGAAATTACCTCAAGATGCCTAAAATAAAAATTCTTGTTTTTCCGCTTAAATATTTGCAAAACTGAGCCGCCCTGATCTGCGCCAATTTCCATAAAAAACTGACCGCCCGCCATCAAGACATTCGGCAGTTTATCACAAATTTTCTTAATATGCCGCAAGCCGCCCACTCCGCCATCCAAAGCCAGGCGGGGTTCATGGTCGGATACTTCAGGTTCCAGATTATTTTCCAAGTCGTAACTACTCACATAGGGCGGATTGGATACAATCAGTGAAAAAACAGGTTTTTCTAAAAAAGAAGAAAAGAGATCTCCCTGCACCAGAAAAACAGTGTTTAGAAGATTATGATTCATAAGGTTACGCTTTGCCGTTACCAGGGCAGGACCGGAAATATCAGTTGCAATCACAAAACGACCCGTCTCTTTAGCCAAAACGGTGGCGATAACACCACTACCTGTACAGAGGTCCAGAATGAGGCCCCGCTCAAGATTTTTATCGTCAACCAAGAGAAATAACTTCTCCAGCATAAATTCAGTCTCCGGCCGCGGGATAAGGACATCGGGACAGATATAAAAAGAAAGAGACCAAAATTCCTGTTCCTGAAGAATATAAGCGACAGGTTCTCTATTTTTTCTCCGTTCTATATAGTGCAGGTATTGTGTATGGATATTACTATCCACTTGATCTACCGAACTTAAATATAACTCCGTCCTGCTTTTGCCAAGAACACCCTGCAGGAGCCATCGCGCATCATTGCAGGAACCCGGTATTTTTGCCTCTTTAAGAATTTTCGTTCCTTCCCGCAGCAAATCGACGACACGCATTCAAAAAACCTTTAGAAGCAAATAATTTTCAAAAATCTGGATTTAATTTTAGTTAGTGTCCGTCCATGGATGAGCAATTTTACACTAAATCGAGGCGTTTGATGAATTTAACCACAGGCATATATGCGATATTCCAAGGATTAAATTTTGAAAACAACGAAGAGTTAGGGGAAAATGGCCATTTATGGACAGATATTAGTTAATCCAGTATCATTAACTTAACACCTTGAATCCGCATACTCTTTTTATAAACAAGGTTAACTCCGCACATATTAAAGATCTTTTAATTTTTCGGCATGATCGTGGGCGATAAGAGGAAATATAACCTCTTCCAGTTTTCCGCCGATTATTGCATCCAATTTGTAGAGGGTCAAGTTGATCCGATGATCAGTAAGACGGCCCTGGGGGAAATTATAGGTCCTTATTCTTTCACTTCTATCGCCGCTACCGACTTGTTTTTTCCTATCTTTTGACATTTTATCATGCCGTTCCTGTTCAATCTGGTCCAGGAGACGGGCCCTTAACACAGTCAGGGCCTTGGCCTTGTTTTTATGCTGAGATTTTTCGTCCTGGCAGATAACGACAAGACCGGAGGGCAGATGGGTGATACGTACGGCTGAATCAGTGGTATTAACCGATTGACCACCTGGTCCCGATGAACGAAAGACATCGATCTTCAGTTCATTCATATCAATTTCCAGGTCGACAGCGTCTGCTTCCGGCAATATGGCAACGGTCACCGCTGAGGTGTGAATCCTCCCCTGGGTCTCGGTTTCAGGAACCCTCTGCACACGGTGAACACCACTTTCATATTTCAGTTTTGAATATACCTTCTCGCCACTGATCAGGGCAATTATCTCTTTAAAACCACCTATCCCAAGGGGGCTGGAACTCATAATTTCCACCCGCCATCCCATGGACTCGGCAAAACGGCTGTACATTCTGAACAGGTCACCTGCAAAAAGAGCCGCCTCATCTCCACCTGTACCGGCGCGGATCTCCAGAAATGTATTTTTATCGTCATTGGGGTCTTTCGGTAACAAAATTATCTTCATTTCCTGATCCAGCTGCTTTTCCCGAGCCGTAAGCTCCTCCAGTTCGGCTTTGGCCAGATCCTTGAATTCCTGATCTTCATCCTCATCCTGCAAAATCAACTTATTGTCGGCAATATCCCTTTGCACCTGTCTATATTCCGTATACTTAGCGTTTAGCTTGCTAAGGTGTGCATGCTCACGAACCACTTTCTGATACTCATGCTGGTTAGTTACGAGCTGAGGATCAGATAACCTCCCTTCCAAGTCAGAAATCTTATCTCCTAGATCAGCAAATCTATCAAACATAGCGTTAATATGTGTTAGGGGGAATAAAGAAAAAAAGTCCACAACCATGCCTGGCATCGTTGTGGACAGCAGAAAAAACAAAATAAAATCAAGGATTTTAAAGATAGGCAGCCGTACAAGCCAACATAAACCCCATGCCGTATACGACCGATATTTTCAAAAACAGCGAAGAGTCAAACAAAAAGACACCCTCGGACAACCTTTTGGAAATATCTACCTCACATCAGGAAGAGGCCTTATCCTTTTCCAGTTTGGCATAGTGATCCGCATAGCGCTTCTTAAACTTTTCTATTCGCCCTGCTGAGTCAACGAGTTTTTGTTTACCAGTAAAAAACGGATGGCAGGCTGAACAAATCTCAACCTTCATTTCATTTAATACACTACCAAGTTCGACCGTATTACCACAGGCACATTCGGCAGTAATTTTATTATATTCCGGATGGATACCCTCTTTCATAACCTCTACTCCTTCAACAATCTAAACTCCTGTTTACATCCGGCAGTGGATGTATATTTTAAAAAGACAAACACAACATGATAACTAAAAAGATAAATATTTCAACAAAAATCGGTGGGAGATTGCACTTAACCGACTGTCAAATCTTGATCCACGCAGAAAATTCAAACAGACCCTGCAACTGACCAGGAGCAACCGGAAGGACGGGCAGAAACTACATAGATCTATTTAATAAATTAAGACATACCGTTGCGCTATGCATTCATTGAATCGAGAAAATCATCATTGGTTTTTTGATGTTTTAATTTATCCACAAGGAAGTCCATGCAATCGGCGGGGTTCATGGAATTTAACAATTTCCTAAGGATCCAAATACGGTTGAGCACATCAGGTTTTAACAATAAATCTTCTTTTCGGGTGCCGGATCGCTTAAGATCAATTGCCGGAAAAATTCGTTTATCGGCCATCTTCCGATCCAATATCAGCTCCATATTCCCAGTACCTTTAAACTCCTCGAATATGACTTCATCCATCCGACTCCCCGTTTCGATAAGTGCCGTCGCCAGAATAGTCAAACTACCCCCCTCCTCAATATTTCTGGCTGCGCCGAAAAAACGCTTTGGACGATGCAGGGCATTGGCCTCAACGCCACCTGAAAGTATCTTACCACTCGCCGGCGTCACGGTATTATATGCTCTTGCTAGACGGGTGATACTGTCCAGCAAAATGACAACATCCTTTTTATGTTCAACGAGTCTCTTGGCCTTTTCAATGACCATTTCAGCCACTTGAATATGGCGTTGGGGTGGCTCATCAAAAGTGGAACTGACAACTTCTGCAGCTTTCACGCTCCGCGTCATTTCTGTGACCTCTTCAGGTCTTTCATCAATCAGTAAGACTATAAGATATACTTCCCTGTGATTTCTTACTATCGAATTGGCAATCTTCTGCATAAGAACAGTCTTTCCCGTCCTGGGGGGGGCCACGATAAGTCCTCTCTGCCCCTTGCCGATTGGCGAAAACATATCCATAATGCGCATGGAATAATTATCCGGCTGCCATTCCAGGGAAAAAACTTCGTTAGGATGAAGCGGCGTTAAATTACCAAAAAGGGTTTTCTGTTTGGCAGCGTCAGGGGGATCAAAATTTACACTATCGACTTTAAGCAGGGCAAAGTAACGTTCACCTTCCTTAGGTGCCCTCACCAGCCCCTCAACTGTATCTCCGGTACGCAAATTCAAGCGACGTATCTGCGAAGGAGAAACATAAATATCATCGGGACCAGGCAGATAATTATAATCTGGAGCCCTGAGAAAACCAAAACCGTCCGGAAGTATTTCCAGTACACCACTGCCGCGAATTTTTCCATCTTTACTGGACTGTGCTTTTAAAATCGCAAAAATAAGCTCCTGTTTACGCAATGAACTGTACCCGTCTACCTTTAATTTACGGGCAAGCTGCACCAGTTCACCAATTTTCTTCAGTTTAAGTTCCGCCAGATTCATGAATCGACTTCTCCTTTGTGGACATTTTTGGCAGGATAGTGTTTTAAAAACCGGTAATTACGGCAACACGCACACTTGCGGTAAATTACCCAAGCATGCTTTTTATACAATGCGACAACACCGCCTACAACAACAGCAGTACACCGCAAACAACGTGAATCATCTCGCTATAACAAACGTTTTAAAATATATTCGTCTTTCAGATTATGAGAACAGAAAGGATAACTGACCTGACCCGTGGAAAATAGCACTTTCAGATTCTGTTTCATTTCCAGGAAACCGAGTTCTACGGCCGACCTGACAGAAAAAAAAAGGTATACAAGCAGCTATAATGCAACCACCAACACAGATAGGAATTGAATTTTCAAATTATCGTTTTTCTTATACGTATTCAAATCTTTACTGTCAAGCTTTTTAAAGGGTAAAAACCATAATCATGCCATTAAACACCATTTTGCAGGATTTTTACAAGCCAGGCCACCTGTTGAACAGTGCTGACAAAGGTGGAAGAGGTATCAACAACAAAATCGGAATGTAAACGTTTCTGATCAATGGGCATCTGGGCCGCCAACACTTTATGGATTATCACCGGGGCCAGGGTATCTCTTTGTGCGACCCTTTCCATACATATCTCTTCGGACGTATAAGCCAAAACTATATGGTGAAAATAATTTTCCCAACCAACCTCAAAAAGTAGCGGGACCTCCACCACCAGATTTTTCCCTTCTTCACTAAAGCGATCACACTGGCCGACAACTTCCCCACAGACAATGGGATGTAGAATATCCTCAACTTTCTTTTTTACATCCGCATCAGAAAAAAAGGTTTTTTTTAATGCCCCGCGATCAATTATACCATCCTTGCGGAGATATTTGCTACCAAACTCGCCCACGAACCTGCTATACCCTTTACTGCCGGGAATTAACTGTTGCCGACACAACCCGTCGGTATCAATCAGCTCAGCCGAAAGGGCAACGGCAAGTAGTTTACTCACCGTACTTTTACCCGAGCCGAATCCGCCTGTAACCACAATATTCATATATATCCCTACGTTTGACAACAATCCAACAAGGCGAGAAAATCGGCAAAATCAGGCCAAAGAGGGGCAGTAACATCAAGACGCCGCCCGGAAACCGGATGATCGAATGCAAGGCGGGATGCATGGAGAAGCTGCCGGAAACAATTTTTTACGGTTTTCCCACGCCCCCCGTACAGTATATCCCCAACAATCGGAAAACCAATATGGGCGAGATGGACGCGGATCTGATGGGTACGTCCCGTTTCAATATTAACTTTTAATAAACTGAATTTATTGTCAAACTCTTCAATTACCCGCCAACTTGTCAGCGCATATCGTCCTGTCCTGATTCTAACCGCCATTTTTTGACGATTTACTCTGTGACGGCCAATAGCCGCCACCAATCGTCCGTTTTTTTCCTTGGGAACGCCGTGTACCAAGGCTAAATATTCTTTTTCCAACAACCTCTTCTTAAAACACTCAACAAGCATTCGATGGACATTATTATTTTTCGCAACGACCATAATACCGGAGGTATCCTTATCCAGTCTATGGACAATACCAGGTCTTAAACCATCTCCTGCATCGGCAATTTCCCGACAGTAGTACACCAACCCATTGACTAACGTACCACGATGGTTACCACTGCCGGGGTGAACAACCAGGCCGGGTGGTTTATTTAAAAGTAACAGATAATCATCTTCATATAGGATGGGAAAATCAATTTTTTCGGGTAATATTTCAATTTCAGGCGGTTCTGACAAGGTGCCCTTAACCACCTGCCTGTCCTTAAGACGATAACTGCTTTTTCTTTTAATTCCATCGACAAGAACCAAACCTTTGCCAATCGATCTGCTGATAAGAGACCTGGATGAAGAGACGAGAAGACAGGATAAAAATTGATCCAAACGAAGACCGTCGGCTTGGGAATCAACTTCAATACTAAACGTCTCACCGGGAGAATGGGAACGGGAAGAAAAAGATCTCTTAGATTTCATAAAACCGACAAACTCGTAAAAGGCGGTTAACAATCGGGATCCTATTCAAGAATAGACCTCCAGCCATGCTGGTTACTAAGACCCTGTGAAACCTTAACATTGCAAGTTTCAGGTTAAAAGAGAAGATAGATGAGCGCCCCGGAAAAATCGTCAGGTAACATCATATATGAGGATCGGCAGGGAGGAGTGGTCTTGGTTTAGGCAAATAACTCCTCGATTGTCTTTGTCACACTATCCTCTTCAATATTCTGGGCAAGAGACAACTCTTTTACCAGGAGGTTTTTTGCAGTATCAAGCATCTTGCGTTCACCATAACTCAAGTCTTTATCAACACTGAGAAGAAACAAATCCCGCAGTACCACCGCCACTTCATGCACGGAACCGGTCTTAATTTTTTCCATGTAATCGCGGTAACGTCTGTTCCAGGTTTGCGTCCCCAGCTCCACCGTACGGTCAGCTAAAATACCCATAACGGTATCCACCTCTTTTAGACCGACGATGGCCCTCAGACCAACATTCTTACTGCTTACAGTGGGGATCATGATCCTCATGCTGTTATCGAGAATTTCTAGAATATAAAACGACTGGTCAACGCCTCCGATATTTTTTGTTTCCACTGCTTTAATAACACCAACACCATGGGCTGGATACACAGCCATATCACCTTCAGAAAACACAAATATCTCCTTTTATAAAAGCATCTCGCACAAAGAATATATAAACCAAATCATCACAAGACACAGCAACTTTGTAAAACAAGGAAAGCATCGGAACAACAGGATCATCGCCCTGTTCCGATAATTATTGAATTTTGTTGAAGTGGGTAACGCTAAAACCAACAAAATCTTTAGTATCCTACCAGCAACAAAGGCGCATTATACCACATTCCCGGCAAAATTACTCTATTTTTTAATAACTGCGATAATATGTCAGCGAATTTCATCATCTAGATGACGACATTTTTTTAAAACTGTTCACAAGATTCATTGCCTTGTCCGGTCCTTCCTGGAGAAATAATCTCACTCCCTCGGCAATCCCGGTAAACCTGGCAGATAAAATTTTATATTCAGAGTCTTCAAAGGGGCTTAATACATATTTTTCAACAGGGTATTCTGGATGAACTCCTCCTTTTCCCGGCCTACCGATGCCGATTTTCAAACGATAAAAATCCCTGCCGCCTATGCAATTTACGACTGATCGAATGCCATTATGTCCCCCATCACCACCCCCCAGGGTCAATTTAATACGCCCCGGCTCCATATCAAGATCATCATGAACAACAAGCAGACGTTGTCTAGATATTTTAAAAAATTTATAAAAAGAGGCAACTGATTTACCGCTGAGGTTCATATAAGTCAGTGGTTTTAGTAGATGTATCTTTGCATCCGACAGGGTAAAAACGGTGTATAAACTATGCCATTTTTCCCTGATGAAAGAAACATTCCACCCAGCGGCCAATTCGTCCACCACAATAAAACCCGCATTATGCCGAGTAAGAGAATATTGACCACCGGGGTTACCAAGACCGACAATCAAATAATTTGAATTTACCATGGTTCTGTACCACCTAACGCAGACAAGCTGCAAGTAAGTGCCTTGTTTTTCTTTGCAGGTTCTATGGAGTAAGGCACTAAATCTCGCATACATAAAATGTGAAAAAGTTTTAATTTATTTATATGAAAGTGATTTCACTCTTGAGTCGACTTTACACTCCAACACCGTCAATGCCTCGTAGCTCCTGTTAACCTGTTGGTTGCCAAATTCAGGTATCATAAAAAAAGGCGGATCCTAGAGAACACAAACGCCCCCGGACCCGCCCCAAAGCAGTATGACCAGATCAGACAACCCGGCACACCATAAACAACTTTTTCAGACAACTTCTTTAAACCGACAATCTATTCCGTTGCCTCGCTCTCTTCTTCTTCACTTACCTCTTCTGTCACGTCCGCAGCATCCTCTTCGCTCTCTTCTTCTTCAACCTGTAAGCCCGGACGCGCCACAATAACCGCAACTTCAGATGGATCAGTAATTAACTGCACATTATCCGGTATGTCAATATCGCCGCATTTAACAGAATCACCAATATCCAACGGCGAAACATCAACGACACATTCATCCGGGATATCAAGAGGTCTGGCCTCAAGAACAATATCATTGTGGTTTACCGAAAGATAACCACCCATATCCACCCCTATGGATTTGCCGATATAGACCACGGGAACATTAAAGGAACGTTTTTTATCAAGATCAATCTCGTAAAAATCGATATGGACAAGCGTATCATTGACAGGATCGGTCTGCACCTCGATAATTGTCACGTTTTTATCAGTTTCGCCATCAATTTTCAAATTAACGAGAACATTTTTTCTATAATATTTTAACAACAACGCCATGGTTGTCTTGGTCTCAAGCTGTATATTCACAGCATCGGAACCACCACCATAGACAACCCCCGGAGTCATGCCCTTCATACGTAACTGTCGCATGGGCCCTTTCCCCGAAGTAGATCTAACAGAAGCGGACATTTCAACTTGAAGCATAATTCCTCCTTTGCCAAACAGTCGCTACTGCCAACAACAAAAACGACCGAGCATAAATATAAAAATAACAACGTTTATTTAAAAAATGAGACGACGATCTACTATACAAAAAGAGAACTGACAGAATCTTCGTTATGTATTCTGTTTATAGCATCTGCCAATAATGCCGAGACAGACAATACTTTAATCTTATTGCAACTCCTCGCTTCAGCTGAAAGAGGAATAGAGTTTGTAACAACCAGTGATTTTATCTCCGATTCTTGCAGACGTTCAATGGCGGGCCCGGATAAAACCGGATGAGAACAACAGGCATGCACCTCTTTAGCCCCGTTTTTCAACAAGGTTTTTGCTCCGGCACACAGCGTTCCGGCCGTATCAACCATATCGTCCATCAAGATTGCGATCTTACCATGTACGTCACCTATGACATGCATTGCCTCGCATTCATTATGCCTCTCCCTACGTTTATCAATTATGGCAAGATCAGAATTCAACCGCTTCGCAAATGCACGGGTCCTCTCGACACCACCCGCATCGGGTGATACCATGATAACATCGTTAAACGACTTCTGAATATATTCCAGTATAACGGGTGCCGCATATAAATGATCCACCGGAATATTAAAAAAACCCTGGATCTGCCCTGCATGTAAATCCATACATAGCACACGCCGCACCCCGACGACCATAAACATCTCCGCCACTACCTTCGCGGAAATCGGCACCCTGGGGGCGTTTTTTCTGTCCTGACGGGCATAGCCGTAATATGGCACAACGGCGGTAATTCTTCTGGCCGAAGCCCTCCTCAGGGCGTCAACCATTATAACAAGTTCCATCAAATGGTCATTGACCGGAGTACAAGTCGGTTGAACAACAAAAACATCCGCGCCCCGGACGTTTTCTCTCACTTCGACGAAAATCTCTCCATCGCTGAATTTTTTAACCTCAGCCTTACTCAGGGGCATACCCAGATGAGCGGCAATTTCTTCAGCTAGTTTCCTGTGGGCGTTGCCTGTGAATATCTTCAGATCCAGTGCCATGGTGAACGTACCTGCGGGTTTTCAATAATATTGTTGCATCCCGGTACAACGAGCGGATACTCCGTGGGAGAACCACCTCTTCCAGATGCGAAAACATCCTAGAATCAATCCCGACCAGCGGGACAATTATTGGCTGGGGCGGCAGGATTCGAACCTACGGATGCCGGGATCAAAACCCGGTGCCTTACCACTTGGCGACGCCCCAGTAATTGCTCTACATAAAAAAACTTTCTCACCATACTCTCGACGTAACCGACTGACCAACCGCTTAAAATCATGCACGCCGGGTCCACTGTTATCGGGGAAAACGCCAAAAACGGTGGGCCCGCTACCAGACATCAAAACTTTTGACGCCCCGGCTATCAGCAGCGCATTTTTTATCCGATCAATAACAGGATATCGTGCACAGGTTACCTGCTCCAAGTCGTTGTGCATCAGATCCAGAGATAAATGATCCGCCTCGTACTTTTGAAAGCAAGACAATCTAGAATTTTTCTCAGTCCTTGTCAATGCAAAATTTTTAAAAACAGATGCGGTGGACACAAAAATACCAGGATTAACCAAAATAAAGGTGCAATTAACAATAAAACCTGCAGGAATCATCAAATCGCCAATCCCTTCCGCAAGGACCGAAGGATGATGCAGCGTAAAAAAAGGTACGTCCGCTCCCAAAGCAGCAGCCGATTCAATCAACTCATTCTCTGAAAACTCTTTGTCAAAATAATCATTTAATCCGCGCAGAACAATTCCTGCATCACTACTGCCGCCACCCAACCCGGCTGCAACCGGGATATTTTTCTGCAAAAAAATTTTTACACCGACACCCTGCGCCATTTTACTCTTTGCAAAGAAAATTTTGGCCGCACGTACAACAATATTAGAGTCGTCGTTCGGCACTTCAGGGTGGGTACAATAAAACTGCACCCCCTCACCCGCAAATAACTCCAGGGTAAGCACATCGTAAAGACCAACCTTAACCATCCAGGTATGCAGGTCATGATAACCATCTACACGTTTTCCAACAACATGAAGAAACAGATTAATTTTTGCAGGTGCCGGGAGAATAATAGAATGTTTACCAGGTTCCATCACCCGCTCATCTATCCTTTGGCTGCTTTTACGAATCTAAGTTTAATATCATAGAGAATATTTTTCAGTAATTCTTCTTCATTACCGCTCAAATTGCCTTTTGTCTTCTCCTGCAAAAGAATCAATGTATCTATGGCATGGCGAGCCAAATCAAGATCCACCGTCTTCTTACCGGTAGCGGGGTCACCTATTGCGCCCAGGTGATACAATGCCGATGTGTTCAGCGACATAATAAATGCCGGGAAGGTAACCTCCGGCATCACACATTTACCATCTCCATCCGTAACCCTTCCTTCACCACAACCGCATCCGTCAACTTTATCTTTCTTTTCAACCATCTCTTCCACTCCGTTGTAACCCGGATTAACGGGAAATAAATCGGGGTCCAGCACAATACCATCGCTACTCCACTCACGCCCTCGTTTCAAAAAACGGGTTGCCAAGATAGTACACCATATAGAAAAAATTGACTATCCGAAAAAAATTACTCTTGCGACAAATTATTTTCGGATCATATGTAAAACATAAACTCACATTCATGCACCAACAAGTCTCTTTGTTTTAACGTTATTTATGCCATATCGATACCGCAACCATTGTGGCTGGAGCAAATTCTCAGACCACAGCCACAACAAACAATGAAAGCGACTCAAGAGTGAAACCACGTTCATATAAAAATTACATAAATATCCATACGGAAATAAGATATTTCCAGGTCAACACCATTACTGGTTCACACCTCCTGTAAAACCGTCGACCGCAAACTATAAATATTAATTAAATAGCAGCAGAAAAATTATCGCCACCTTTACTGATCCTCGATAAATATCAATATAGTTGAACATTCACTCCGAAAAAGCTATATACGTTGCCTGGAGACTGTCCGATGCCATAAATATTTGTTGATTTTTCGACATGAAATTGCCTTCCTCCCACCATACATGTAAGATTGAGGAGGATTTTTCTCTCCGGTAGGGAATTAAATATGGATTTATATCCATATGGAAATAAAATATTTATACAAAACACACTGCTGATTTAAACTAGTAAAAACAACCATCAAACAGTACCAGGATAATTATTATGACAGAAACACGATTGCGCTTCCCGCCAAGCCCGACCGGCTACCTACATATTGGTGGAGCGCGCACCGCACTTTATAACTGGCTCTACGCTAAAAAACATAACGGTAAATTAATACTTCGCATTGAAAACACAGACGAAGATCGTTCAAACAGAGAATCAATTCAAGGTATTATCGATGGCCTGGAGTGGCTAGGTATCGATTACGACGAGGGGCCGTATTTTCAAACGGATTACCATTTAGACCACGTTGCCGCCGCTGAAAAAATGTTGGAACAAGGCACGGCATATAAATGTTTCTGCACCAAGGAAACGCTCGATGCCAAGAAAAATGCGGCCCGAAAGGCGAAGGAGCAAAGGGGTTATGATCGTACCTGCCGTCATCTAACACCTGAAGAAACAGCCCGAAAAGAAGCATCTGGACTTCCTTATGTCGTTCGCTTTAAAGTACCTGAAAGGGATGGTGTACTGGGTTACAACGATAAGATACTTGGTCGTATCGAAAGTCATTACCGGGAAATTGAAGATTTTGTGATTGTCCGTTCCAACCAAAAGCCGCTCTACTTGCTCTGTAATGTTGTGGACGATATCCGTGACAGGATATCCCATATCATCAGAGGGCAAGACCATATGACCAACACCTTAAAACAAATTCTTCTTTACGAGGCCCTGGGCGCGTCATTGCCTATTTTTGCCCATATGCCGCTTACGCTGGACACCAAAAAAGCGAAAATTTCCAAACGTAGTCATGGCGAAATTGTTGCTGTCCAGTTTTATCGAGACAACGGATTTATCCCCTGGGCATTCAATAATTTTTTAGCGCTCCTCGGTTGGTCCGATGGTGATGACCGCGAGTTCTTTTCCAGGGAAGAACTCATCACCGCATTCACCCTCGAACGTATCAACAAGTCCAGTGCAATTTTCAACTACCGCAAAAATGACCCAAAATTTTTCACCGATCCCAAGGCCATATATATAAACGAACACTATCTTCGTACCATGGACATTGAGGCGCTGGGAGCAATGGTCGAAAAAGAACTTTCGCTCAAAAACCTCTGGGATCCGGCCTACGCAAACACAAAAAAACAATGGTACCTGGAAACATTGGATCTTATCAGGGATCGTTTCCACACGTTAAAAGATTTTACCACCCTGGGTAGGGCATATTTTGCAGACGATTTTGAAATTGCTGCCAAACCTCTTAAAAAAAATATCCTCAAATATCCGGAATTACAACAGAGGCTGCCTGAGCTGGCCGACAGATACGAGAATGCCGCCGAATTCTCCTTAGCAACCACGGAACAATTGGCCAGGGATCTGGCAACAGAACTGGCAATAAAACCGGGTATTATCATTAACGCGATGCGAACCGTTATCACCGGCCAACTCGCCGGTCCTTCGATGTTTGATATTCTTATGGCAATCGGCAGGGAAAAGGTTATCTATAGATTACGAAATATAGAAAAACTCTTTGTTTAGGAAGTTGTCCGGGAAAGGACATTATTCTTTCCATATCCAGGTTAAAATAGTTACAGAGAGGTCAGATCCTCAACAAAATAATCCATGAATAAAACAGATAAAGCAGAAAACACTACCGGCAAACCTCTGGATTTTATAAGACAAATAATTGATGAAGACCTGAAAACAGGAAAACATTCATCCATTGTCACGCGATTTCCACCGGAACCAAACGGCTTTCTTCATATAGGTCATGCCAAGTCCATTTGCCTTAATTTTGGTATAGGGGAAGAATATAACGGCAGGTGTAACCTGCGATTCGATGACACCAACCCGACAAAAGAAGAAACCATCTACGTTACATCTATTCAGGAGGATGTGAGCTGGCTTGGTTTTAAATGGGGAGAAAAACCACTCTATACATCCAATTATTTTGACGAACTTTATAATCTTGCAGTCGATTTAATTAAAAGAGACAAGGCTTATGTCTGTCAGCTTTCCCCGGATGATATGAGAAAATATCGTGGCACACTCACTGAACCCGGCCAAAAGAGCCCATATCGCGACAGGAGCATCGAAGAAAATCTGGATCTGTTTCAGCGTATGAAGGAAGGGGAATTCGCAGACGGCAGCCATGTCCTGCGCGCCAAAATTGATATGGCATCTCCAAATCTCAATATGCGGGATCCTGTTCTCTATCGTATCCTCAACGCACACCACCATCGAACCGGCGATAGCTGGAAAATCTATCCGATGTATGATTACAGTCACTGTCTTTCCGATATGCTGGAAGGCGTCACCCATTCGCTCTGTACCTTGGAATTTGCTGATCACCGCCCTCTTTACGACTGGGTATTGGACAGCCTTGAATCAAAATGTCATCCCCGTCAAATTGAATTTGCGCGCCTGAACCTCACCTATGCCGTTATGAGCAAACGCAAGTTACTAAAAATGGTTGAAGGTGGCCATGTCGACGGTTGGAACGACCCGAGAATGATTACTATTTCAGGATTACGCAGACGAGGCTATACCCCCGCCTCCATTCGTAATTTCTGTAATATCATCGGCATCGGCAAAAGTGACAGTCGTATCGATATAACGGTACTTGAAAACGAAATCCGTAACGACCTGAACAGCGAGGCCCCAAGAAAAATGTGCGTCCTTGATCCAATTAAACTGATTATCGATAATTTCCCCGAAAATCACATTGAATACGTAACCGCCAAAAATCATCCGCAAGATCCTGATATGGGGGTGCGCAAACTGCCTTTCACCAGGGAATTATACATTGAACGGGAAGATTTCAGGGAAAAGCCAAACCGTAAATACAAACGGCTGGGCCCTGGCCGGGAGATACGTTTACGCTACGGATTCCTGGTACAATACGCTTCCCATGTCAAGGATGAAAAAAGCGGTGAAATACTGGAAATACACTGTACCTATGACCCACAGTCAAAGGGTGGCTCAGCCCCCGACGGACGCAAGGTAAAGGGAACGATCCACTGGGTCTCGGCATCGGAGGGACTCCCCGTGACCGTAAGACTTTACGACCGCCTCTTTACGTGTGAAGACCCTGAAAATGACAAAGATGTGGATTTTCTGAATTATATAAATAAAAAATCGATGATTACAATGGATAATGCCATGGCTGAACCAAGCCTTTCCGACCTGCAACCCGAAGAAAATATCCAATTTGAACGACAGGGGTATTTTTGCATCGATCCATTAGATTCCACGGATAAAAAAATTATTATCAACAGGACGGTTACACTGCGAGACACATGGTCTAAGTCTCGGTAGTATCTGAGCAGAAATGAGGCATTTTAAATACCTGCGCACTGGTTTTAATTGAGACACTCAATAAATTTTACCGTGACCATATAATTAATATCTCAATGTCTCGTACCTCACTTTAGCGGGGGATTAAATTTTGAAAGCAACGAAGAGTTAGGGGGAAATGGCCATTTATAGACAGGCACTAGTTATATAGCAATCCCCATAAAATATAACCAAAGAATAAAACCTGTGCCTTTTTCAAACCGGAGCAATAAGTTTTAGGCGTCACGACGCAACACCTTCTGGAGCAACAATGTCACTTATCAATTTGCGCAAAATGTCGAAAAAACAGTCTGGTATAATAGAATCTGTTCAAGTGAGCGGTGAACTGGGACGTAGAATAAGAGAAATGGGTCTCGTACCCGGGACTGAAATTACCATCCAGGGCAGGGCTCCCCTCAATGACCCCGTTGCCCTGCGCGTAATGGGCGGCACACTGACACTCCGTAATAATGAGGCGGATCATATAATGGTTAAAGTTGAAGAACCTTAGCGGATCCATCCATATGAAAGTAGTTTCACCCTTAAGTCGCTTTCATCATTCGTTGTGGCTGTAGCCAAAGAATTTGCTCCAGCCATGCTGGTTACTTATAGTTTTATGTCATCAACATATTATATCGTGGTAAGAAAATTAACCTTATGCAAAAACTTCCCGGCTATTTTTAAGAGAGTTATGTAATTAAGTTAGCAGCACCTAAAAGTTATTACATCCCCTTGAAAAAACTATTGACTGATATTATTGTTTGGTGTACCTAAAGATCACGAATGTGGAGGAAGGTATGCACCATAGAAAAAGAAAGAGAAGAGGTTGTTGTTTTGCCGACCGGGTTAAAAACTGCCTGAACCGGAGACAGGACAATGATCAGGTCGAACCCCTTTCACGAAAAGGCGGGGGTGGACGCGTCAAGGTTTGTAAAATAAACGGCAATAGGAAGGTGTGCGCCCGCATGGCTTCAATGGGCGTATATCCCGGCGCCGAGGCCGATATAATTTGCGCGGAAAACGGCCACCAATGCCTTCTAAAAATAAACGGCGGCACCGTCAGCCTTGACTCTGACGTTTCCAACAACATATTGGTTACCAAGATTTAATAGTGATATAAAAAGATTTTTTTTGCAATGTCCGACTAGTCGGGCTTATTTTTGGGCCTGTGAGTTAGGCGCTTCTAACAATTAGGAACTATTATGGCTGAAACTCTAATTATCTGGACAATAATAGCAATCAGTGTTTTTTTTACAGGCCGGATGTTTTATCGTCAGTGGACATCTGCCACCAGTGACGATCCAACAGTAACCTGCGGTGGATGCTGTTCTTCCTGCAACCTCGGTTCCCATTGCAAAGATATTGTTTGTAAAACCGGTGCAATTGAAGAATATAATACACCAGAAACAGACACCAAATAGGATTTTTTCAAATAACGAAAAGTTTTCGGGAAATGTCATTCTTGTACATATTCCCGGTTATAACTTTATTTATGGTATGTAACAATGCAGCTTAAAATCGCCCTTGTCGGCAATCCGAATGCAGGCAAAACCACCCTTTTTAATCAGATCACCGGTGCCCGCCAACACGTTGGCAACTATCCCGGTATCACAGTTGACTACAAAGAAGGACAGACCCAGCATAATAATTATAAAATCACCCTCACCGATCTGCCCGGAACCTACTCCATGACCGCCTATACCGCGGAAGAATTGGTAACCAGGGAGTACCTGATCAATGAACGCCCCGATGTGGTGATTAATATAGTTGATGCCTCAAACCTTGAAAGAAACCTCTATCTGACGGTACAGTTGCTGGAACTCGGGGTCCCCCTGGTGATTGCACTGAATATGATGGATGTTGCCGAAGATCGCGGCATAAATATCAAATCAAATACACTCGAAAAGTTACTGTCCATTCCGGTAATACCAATTATCGCCCGTTCTGGATTCGGAAAAAACGAACTCCTGGACGCATGCTTAAAAACCGCAACCACAACCAACAACTGGCAACCCAGAGACATTTCATATGGAGATGATCTTAACGCGACCATCGGCGAGCTTGAGAGAATAATAACCACATCCGGACTTTTCGCCAAAACCTACCCACTGCGATACACCGCTATTAAATATCTTGAAAATGACGAATTAATCCTTGAAAAAGGCCGCAACGACGATCCGATAACCGCAACCAAACTTGAAAGCATAGTGGAGCAGACCACCAACCATATCCACAATACCCTCGATGTATTTCCGGAAGCGATAATTGCAGACCACCGCTATGGATATATTAAATCAATAATTCGCCAGGGTGTTATCACCCATAAATTCGACACCGATCGTTTATACACCTCCGATAAAATCGACAAAATCCTAACCAACCGTCTTATCGGACCACTTATTATGCTCTCTATCCTGTTCGCCCTCTATAAATTCACTTTCACCTGGAGCGAGGCCCCGGTGGAATTGCTCGGCACCGTATTTAGCTGGCTTGGCAATTTTGTCGATACTACGCTGCCCGACGGTCTTTTAAAATCTTTGATCATTTCCGGAGTAATAGGCGGCATGGGAGGTGTTATAGGTTTTGTGCCGTTAATCATGTTTATGTTTTTCGGTATAGCAGTTTTAGAAGATTCCGGCTACTTGGCCAGGGTTGCCTTTATGATGGACAGAATTTTCAGAATATTCGGTTTGCACGGCTCTTCGGTGATGCCGTTCATTGTTTCCGGTGGAATTGCCGGCGGTTGCGCCGTACCCGGTGTAATGGCAACACGCACACTTCGTTCTCCTAAAGAACGAATGGCAACCCTGTTAACTGTTCCATTTATGAATTGTGGCGCGAAATTACCGGTCATTGCCCTTCTAATCGGTGCGTTTTTCAGCGACAATAAAGCAAGATATATGTTCATATTTACAATGCTTTCATGGGTTGTCGCCCTATTTACCGCCAAATTTCTTCGTAGTACCGTATTACGCGGTGCCCCAACCCCTTTTGTAATGGAACTGCCGCCCTACCGCTATCCAACATTGAAGGGGCTGCTGATCCACACCTGGGAACGCACATATCAATATATTAAAAAAGCGGGTACCGTCATTCTCGCTATATCAATCCTCCTCTGGGCGCTAATGACCTTTCCAGGACTTCCCCCTGAAAAAAAAGCTCAGTTCGAGCAACAGAGACAAGCACTCCTAGCAACCAGCAGTGCAGCTGTAGTTACTGAAGTTAAGGGAAATAGCCAAAATTCGTCACAACCCGCCCAAGAACTGCTTAAACAACTTACAACCATTAATAATCTTGAGTCCCAGGCGGCTCTGCGCTATTCCATCGCAGGTAAAATCGGCACCAAAATGGAACCTGTTTCGAAACTGGCCGGTTTCGACTGGCGAACTGATATTGCTATAATCGGCGGTTTTGCCGCAAAAGAGGTTATTATTTCAACCCTTGGTACCGCCTATTCCATGGGAGAAATCAGTACTGATTCCTCTGACTCCTTGGGGCAACGTTTAAAAAATGATAAAAATTGGAACAGGATTGTTGCCGTATCTGTCCTTGTGTTCATTATGTTTTATGCACCCTGCTTCGTGACTATTATTTGTATTGCCAAAGAAGCGTCGTGGAAATGGGCATTTTTTTCCATGTCTTTCAACACTGTTTTTGCCTTTTGTTTTGCAACAATAGTTTACCAGGTGGGGATGTTTTTGGGGCTGGGCTGAATATATTCTCACCTTCCCTCTGCCATTGACAGTATCTTTGAAATACCTTACAATAGTACTTCTCACAATAATATTTGTAAAAACAGTAAGATAAACACTGGGAGACGCCTGCAATTATGCTTTTGCAAATCCATGAAAAATATAACTTGCGTCTTTACAGCCAGTAAACAGGCAAGCGAAGCTCAACAAAAAAACGTCATACTTGTCCAAAGTATTCAGAATTAAAGGTTATAACTATGTTTGGCATCGGACTACCTGAAATGATTCTTATAATGGCCCTTGCTCTGATTGTGGTGGGCCCGGATAAGCTTCCGGACTTAGCCAGATCTCTTGCAAAGGGGTTAATGGAGTTGAAAAATACCGCAGAAAGTCTCAAGGACTCCCTGACCGAGGAAGGAAATCCCCTTGATGAAATTCGCCCCGACCTTGAAGAAGCTGCGCAATCATTCAAAAAAAACCTCCTCGACGTGCCAGCCGACAGCTATACAATAAATAACAGCAATGGCGTTAACCCGGTTGTAAATAACACCGCAGATGCCTACCAGGAGTTGATGCAGCATACTCCCGCCTCCACCACATCTTTTGAAGCCGAGACAGGCCAACAGCCACAAAAAAACGGAATCGAACAAATAGACAATCCCGATAATAAAAACGACCAAAAAGCTTTAGACAAAAATAGTAATAGTGACGAAAAAGATAACCCGTAAATTTTGCATGATTTAAACACTCCGTAATAATGGCAAATTTAAATATTCACACCTCAATTCCCGTTTTAGAGCGCAGCCTCGCCTTTTTCAAGCCCCACCACCTTGAACTGCGAAAAAGGGTGATCAAAATATGCCTTTCCATAATATGTTGCACGGTCGTCGCCTATATTTTTTCCGAGAATATCGCCCGGTTCTTTATAAAACCTCTCTTTGATGCCAGTCCCCTCGTTTACCGCCTTGTTTATACAAATCTGCCCGAAGCCTTTCTCGCCTATATCAAACTGGCATTACTTATCGGCCTTATCTGCAGCCTACCGGTTACACTCTATCAATTATGGTCTTTTGTGGCTCCAGGTTTAAAAAAAGATGAAAAAAAAATCGCCATAACCGTTGTTTTTTGTTCATCAATTCTCTTTACCGGCGGAGCCTGTTTCGCATTTTTTGTGGTACTGCCGCAAATGCTAAGTTATTTTATGAGTTATGCCAACCCAAGCCTTGAGCCCCTGCCCAAACTAGGAAAATATCTGACCTTTGTCGCCAGGACAATACTTGCCTTTGGCCTATCTTTTCAAATCCCCTTTCTCATGGTTATGGCCGCTAAGGCAAATCTTATTAAACCTCTCTATTTCAGAAAGAAACGCATCTATTTTTACGGTGCCATTATTTTTCTCTCTTTTCTTCTAACCGCAGGCGATTTTATGGGCACCGCCCTTCTGGCAATCCCCCTTTTTCTTCTTTATGAAATAGGTATTTTTTTAACGACAATCTTCAATAACTGAAGTTTCCCGCAAATGATTCATGCCGCGATCCTCAGTAACGTGGTTAT
>CAZQOD010000022.1:0-30187 GCA_964594945.1 uncultured Desulfopila sp. | reverse complement strand
GCGTTTCAAATCTGATAGCATTTTCTTACCCCGTCAATATGACTTTCAACTCCGATATACGGAACATATTGCATTATTCAATAAAAACAAATTGTTTTCCACCACTTACCACGGGCAGAACCAAGCAGTTTATGCCACAATTGTTTTCCATCTTCCATGCCTAAAAGGAGTGCATCAGCCATTATCAAATGGTCAATCTCGCCTTATTAAGCATTGCATAAGAGAACTGCAACAACTCCCCGTTATTCAGCTTCAAATATATTGTGTCATCCTCTATCCCTTCAATAACACCTTCAAAAATCTTCTGCCCATCAATCGCATCGTGGAATTTTACCCTGGCGGATTGACCACAAAATCTTATAAAATCCTCTTTCGTCCTCAACGGTCTTTCCAGGCCGGGTGAAGACACCTCCAAATGATACGCATGGTCAATCAAATCTTCCACGTCCAAATAATGGCTCAATTCTCGACTAACATCCTTGCAATGATCCAGAGTTACACCATCCGGCGCATCGATAAAAACACGCAGTACCCAGCCATGCCCCTCCCTACGAAACTTAATATCAAATAATTCCAGGCCCATGGCAGCCAGAAAACCCAGGAGGTAGTCCCGTATTTTATCAATGATAAATTCGCTCATCCGTACAATTCCAGGCGCACCGCACCCGCCTTAAAACAAAACCGTGTCCCCGCAAACGACCGGGATCAAGACATAAAAAAAAGCGGGCAAAGCCCACTTCCAAAAAACACCCTGCCATACGACACTCCATACACCAGGACCTATAACAAGACCAACCGATATGCCGAGAAGGAAGCCACGGGAAGGTTCCAAGAAATACAACCCGCAAACCCCGGGACAAGACCAGATACACAACCGATTTATCCGCTGCAGGACTTAATCATTTTTTTCCCGTTTTGTCAAGGGGGAAGTCTGCGGAATTAGCCCAAACCTGGATTTCTCGTAAACAAACATACTTTCCCTTCAGCTCAGACTACTCCTAAATATGCTCCACAGCATCTAAACCCTACACATGTAATAAAACCAGAGGTTTTTAAGTCGTTAAATCAGCAAATTACCCATATCGGCAAATACAAATCACCGGTATGTTTTTATTAGAAGACAGCGATTCTTAAGAAAAATACTATTTGACAAAATCCGGTTGGCTCTTTATTTAATCGTGAGACTGGAGTATTTTCTTGCCTTCATTTTCCATTCACATATCAAACTGAACTCATTAACAAACTGTAACCAAAACAAAAAACTGCTACCCAAAAGGGCATGATGCCGACTTCACATTTTCCCTACAACTCCCGCCCGTAAAGGGTTTCCATTTAACATGGGTCGGCTGAACGGCTCAAAAACAACCAATTACATGACAGAGAAAATTCTCATAATCGCTGAAAAGCCAAGTGTTGCCGGAGATCTGGCCAAAGTACTTCCAGATAAGTTCAAAAAGGAAAAAACCCATTTTGAAGGGAATAAATACGTAGTTTCCTATGCCATAGGTCATCTGGTATCCATCTGTTTCCCCGAAGAAATAGATCCCGCTTATCAGAAATGGAATATGGAATCCCTACCAATTCTCCCGGAATCATTCCCGCTCAAAGGCCTTGCCAACACCAAAGGTCAGCTCAACGCCCTGCAGAAACTTATCCGCCGCAAAGATATCAAGGAAATTATCAATGCTTGTGATGCGGGCAGAGAAGGGGAACTTATTTTCAAATATATAATTAAGTATGTCTGGAACAGTTCCGTCGCCAAGAAAAAACTTAAACGTCTGTGGCTGCAATCAATGACAACGGAGGCTATAAAAGAAGGTTTTGCCTCCCTGCGCAACAATGATGATTTCCTGCCCCTTGAAAACACAGCCCTATGTCGCTCCGAATCGGACTGGCTCATAGGCATCAACGCAACGCGGGCCCTCACCGGTTTTAATTCCCGCAGGGGCGGTTTTTTTCTCACCCCCTGCGGCAGGGTACAGACGCCAACCCTGTCTTTACTGGTGAAAAGAGAGCGAATCAGGCTTGATTTTATCCCGAAACCGTATGCTAATCTTTTTGCAAAATTTACAGTAAACGGGGACTCCTACGAGGGCAAATGGATAGATACCGCCTTCAGGAAAGATAAAAATAATGCGCATAAACGTGCCGACCGCATCTGGTCGCCGGAAAAAGCGGAAACCATCATTGCCAAATGTCGGGGTAAGATTGCTGAAGTTACTGAAACCAGTAAAAAAACAAGCCAAGGCTCCCCTCCCCTCTATGACCTGACCCTCCTGCAGAGGGAGGCAAATTCCAGGTTCGGTTTTTCAGCAAAAAACACTCTTTCTATAGCCCAGGCACTTTACGAAAAACACAAGACCCTCACCTATCCGCGTACCGACAGTAAACACCTGCCTGAGGATTATATCCCCACGGTTATCAAGACTTTGAAGGTTCAGGCAAATGGTGAATTTAAAAAATTTGCAAACCGGGCGATAACGGAAAAATATGTTCGGCCGAACAAGCGTATTTTTAATAACACGAAAATATCCGATCACCACGCAATAATACCCACCACAACCCTGCCAACGAACCTCTCTGAAGCTGAACTGAAAATTTATAGAATTGTCGTCCAGCGATTTATCGCAATATTTTTCCCGCCGGCACTGTTCCACAATACAAAAAGATTATCTGTTATTGAAAACGAAACCTTCCTGACGGAGGGAAAAATTCTCCTTGAACCCGGCTGGAAGGAGATCTACGGTCCGACCCCAAAAACGATGGGACAGGATAAAATTCTCTGCGTTGTTCCCCCCGATGCACGGGTTCAATGTGATAAAATCCGGCGGGAAGATCACGAAACCACTCCGCCACCCCGCTTCAACGAAGCCACCCTTTTATCGGCCATGGAGAATTCTGATAAACTCGTTGAAGACGAAGAGTTGGCCGATGCCATGAAAGAGCGCGGCCTGGGCACACCCGCCACCAGGGCCGCGATAATAGAAAAACTGCTCAAGGAAAAATATGTAGTGCGGGAGGGAAAGGATCTTACCCCCACCGGCAAGGCCTTTGAGCTCCTGGCCCTCCTGGAGGCCATGGAAATCGAAGTCCTTGCCTCACCTGAACTCACCGGGGAATGGGAACATAAACTAAACAGAATTTTAAAAGGAGAGTTCACCCGAGAAAAATTCATGGCGGAAATCAGGGCTATGACTCAACATATCATCGACCAGGTGAAAAATTTTGAGGCCAATGAAGTCCGTAAAGAAGCGCCCTTCAGCCCCGTTAACGGGATCCATTTCTACTGCTCCCCCACCGCCTACATTTCCGAGGATTCTTCAATTATGATCCGTAAAATTCTCGGCGGCAGGATAATGTCGGATCAGGAAGTGGTCGCCCTGTTAAACGGAGAGACCATCGGCCCCTTCAGCGACTTTCGCTCCAAAAAGGGCAAACCATTTAACGCATCCATTAAACTTGTAAATAATAAAATTGAATTTATTTTTGCCGATGCAACGGATGATCTTGACATTCAGGCCATTAAAGAGAGCGAACCGTTGGGACTGTCCCCGGTGGATAACACCAGGGTATTTGCAACACCGGCCGCGTTTATGTCGGAATCCGCCCTGGACGGAGATAAGGACAAGGGCCTGAAAATCAGTAAAATGATTCTCTCCCACGAAATTACCGCCGCACACATAAGCCAGCTATTAAACGAAGGGAAAACGGAATTGATAAAGGGTTTCATTTCAAAACGGAAAAAACCTTTTGACGCCTATCTGCTTCTGCAAAAAGATGGTACAATCAAATTTGAATTTCCGCCGCGGAAATCCAAAAAAAGATAAAAAAGAGAACGCTTGAATTTTGCAATCGATAAATTCAGCGTTTACGCTTACCTGCCGGAGACACGGGGCAGATTCAACAAATAAACGAGGAACGATGCTCGCAAGCTGTTGATCCCAAAAGGAAAAATTTGGCTGATATGATCCGGTATTGCTCGCCACGCAACCCGTTTCCAAGCAAACAGCTGCTGGTGAGCAGTCGCTATATACGACAAACATAATATCTATGAAACAAATAAAAAAAGAATTAAGAAATAAAAACGGCCATGACCTCGCACAGATTTGCGCACAAGCGGCACTGGATACCAAGGCGGAAGAACTTGTTATCCTCGACGTGCGGGGACTCACCACTTTTACCGAATATTTTGTCATAATGAACGGTAAATCGACCCGGCACGTCCAGGCCCTTGCCGAAAATATAGAGGCCCGGTTACGTTCAAAAAGAGTGCGGGCATCAACGGCCGAAGGTCTTAGCGACGGCATGTGGGTTCTCCTTGATTTCGATGATGTTGTTGTGCATATTTTTTTCCGTGACCAGAGAAAATTCTACGATCTCGAAGGACTCTGGCATGAAGCAAAACGAGTTGAACTGAAACAGGCGGACGGTTGATTCCTAAATTCTGCAAAATTCGGTGATCAGATTTTTTAAATGCCTGATTTACCCACAAAAAACAAACGTCCAGGAAACCTGTACGAAAACAACATGTTGCAGTTAGCGACAGGCGACATTTTAGGACAACCTCCCTGCAGATGCAGGTGACGTTGATAAACCTATACTTTTTGAATCCAATGAAAAAAATTTAAGGCCATGCAATATCTAAGCACACGGGGATCAGTTTCCCCCATATCTTTTACTCAGGCGGTGCTGATGGGACTTGCTGAAGACGGCGGTCTCCTCCTGCCCCGCACCATACCCAGAATCGACAGTAAAACACTGACGAGCTGGCAGGATTTGAGCTACCCGGAACTAGCCTTTGAGGTAATGTCACGCTTTGTCGATGATATTCCCGTGGCGAATTTTAAAGATATCATCGCCCGTTCCTACGCCACCTTTGCCACGGAGGACATTACCCCTCTTGTGCACCACGGCGACCTTCACATCCTTGAACTGTTCCACGGACCGACACTTGCCTTCAAAGATATCGCTTTGCAGTTTTTAGGTAACCTCTTTGAGTATCTTCTCAACAGCAATGACTCAAAACTCAATATACTGGGCGCAACCTCGGGGGATACCGGTTCGGCCGCGATATACGGGATACGGGGCAAGGAACGTATTAATATTTTCATCATCCATCCACACCGTAGAATCAGCCCCGTCCAGGAAAAACAGATGACCACGGTACTGGATGACAATGTCTTCAATATTGCAATTCGCGGCTCTTTTGACGACGGCCAAACCATTGTGAAAAAGATATTTTCCGATATTGATTTTAAGAATAAATACCAGCTTGGCGCAATCAACTCCATCAACTGGGCCAGGATTCTTGCCCAGATCGTATACTACGTCCACAGTTGCCTGCACGTCAGTGGTCACGAAAAGGATTCGAGTGTCGATTTCGCAATCCCCACTGGAAATTTTGGTGATATTTTCGCGGGTTACATTGCCAAAAAAATGCTGCCGGCCGGTACGGTTCGACAACTCGTCCTGGCTACCAATGGCAATGATATCCTGAGGCGGTTTATCTCTAAGGGTGATTATTCCCTCGATGAGGTTAAAAAGACGTCAAGTCCATCCATGGATATCCAGGCCGCATCCAATTTTGAGCGATATCTGTTCTACCTCCTCGATAAAGATGCGACGCGGACCAGGGAACTTATGGAAGAATTCGCCGATACAGGCAAAATTGACCTATCCGGCGAGTTGGACCTGATTCAGCGGGATTTCACGGCAACTGCCGTCTCGGACAACGATGTTATGGAAACTATCACCGCTTTCCATAAGGAACATAATTACGTACTAGACCCGCATACGGCAATTGGCGTAAAAGCAGCAAAAGATTTTAAAACCGTCGGTGTGCCCATGGTATGCCTTGCCACAGCACATCCCGCCAAGTTCGGGGTAACAGTCGAGAAGGCCATAGGCAGTCTCCCTGAACTGCCCGAGGCCCTCTTTGACCTGGAGAAGCGGCCCACTCGTTGTGCAGTAATGGATGCCGACCGTCAACAGATACAACAATTTGTCTCCGAAAATGCACTGTGACCGGAATTTTATAAAATTTGACCATACATGAATAATCATTGTAAATTACAGATTTTCACATAAAAATGTTGTACATTTCGGCGAATGTCGTAAAAATAGTTAAATTTCACGGGATCCGTAAGAAAAAACCTTAGTTGCTGTATAACATATTAATTTAACTATATTAAGTTTATTTTTTCATTTTCTGCGTGCAAGATTTTAGGTTCTAATGATTTCATGGGCAATAGCGCCCGTTACCTTAACGTTGCGTTATTTTTCCCATGATCCATGGGCAGGATTTGACCGATAATCCATCGGAGGCCTTTTGAACCGGGCTTTCGGTTACTGGTTTTTTACGAAGAGGGAATAATATGTTTGGACTGGGAATGCCGGAACTTATTGTAATTCTGGTAATAATAGTAATTATCTTTGGCGCGGGCAAACTCCCTGAAATAGGATCCGGTATTGGCAAGGGTATCAAAAATTTCAAAGAGGCCACAAAAAAAGAAGAGGCCAAGATAACCGACGATAAAAATGAAGAAAACGACACAAACGCATAAGGCCGGCCGTCGACGCTGGGAGGATAAATTATGTTTGGATTGGGAACTCCTGAATTAGTAGTAATTTTTGCCATAGCCTTCCTTGTTTTTGGAGGGAAGAAACTACCCGAACTCGGTTCGGGACTCGGCAAAGCCATCACTTCCTTTAAAAAAGGTCTCCATGAAGTAGAGGAAGAGGGAAAAGAAATTATCAATGATATTCCCGGGGTAAAAGAGGCCGTTGAGGTAAAGCAGACGGTTGATCAAGTAAAAAATCTCGGTAAAACAGGTAATATCATTAAGTAATATCCGTCGTCAGGGCTGTAAATTGTCGGAAAACTGCAGTTTTAGACTCTTCACAATCTGTTCTAAATCGACGATTTTCAAAGAATAGGCGCAGCCCATGCAGTTGATGTCCATCCGGAACTGGCTGTTTCGGCAAAGTCTTTTTCGGTCGAACGGGCTCCCGGCTCATGCTCCGGAGCAAGGCACGTGGTGAGGTTTACGTGATCTTTAAACAACCCGATATTCCACACTGTTCTATCCAAAATTAGTTACTCCTAACTCCCACCCCTCTGCCTTAAATCTAAACACCCGATGGGTTTTACCGCGACCATATGGCTGATATCTCGTACCTCGCTTTATCAGAGGGTAAAAATTTTAAGGGCAGCGAACAATTTTCTTGCCAATTTCCAAATACCCGGTTTTCATCTATCAGCTATTCCATTTTATATAAAAGTGGTTTCACTCTTGAGTCGCTTTCATTGTTTGTTGTGGCTGTGGCTTGATAATTTGGTCCCCATGCTGATTACTTATAGAACAAGCTGACAAAAAACCACACACACACCACAAGCAACAATTTAAAATCTATTATATCAAACAGATACATAGATAAATCCGCCACCTCACCGGAGGTAAAAGCGGGAAACAAACTTGACTTTTTTGTCATAATTGTATAAATAATTTTTTAAAGTTATACGTTTTTGTATTTATTTGTTCCAGGAAAGCACCCATCAGGCAATATCCAACAGACGTTTATTCCTGTCGATAACCACTTTTTAGTCACCGGGAGAGCAACATGTGTCGTTTAGCCCTGAAAACCGCTAAAGAGCCGTTTTCACCATACGAAGTCCTATCCGCCATGGAGGCCATGCAGGAAGGATACGACGGTTCCGGCCTCGGTCTTTTACTGCGCGGGGTGGAATTTGAAGATTTCAAATATAACCCCAAGTTTCCGATTCTCTCCGGCATAGCCCATACCGAAAAGGCGTGGCAACGGGTAAAAGATTATATGGAAGAGCGTGATTACGAATTAAAATACGATCACCGCTTTGCCATGAAACCGGAACTCATTGATGCAGAGGATCGTTTTCGTTATTTTCTCAGGGCCTACCGAATGCCCCCACGATTCAGGGACATGAATGACGAAGACAGGGACAAGGAATTGCTGAAAACCCGCCTTGCCCTCAGAAACCTGGCCACAAAAGAGGATAATATCACGGTTTTTTCTCTCTATCCGGACGTTGCCATGATCAAGGAAGTGGGCTGGCCTCTGCAGATAGGCAACGCGCTCTGTCTCCACGACGGCCAGGTCAAGGCCAGGGTATGCATGGCCCAGGGCAGACAAAACACCAATTACGGTATCAACCTGTACGCCTGCCATCCATTTTTCATCCAGGGTATCTCCACCATGACCAACGGCGAGAATACCGCCTTCGTCCCTATTAAAGAGTGGCTGCTCGGTAAAAATATCCCCGGCTATATCGGTTACCAGAGCGACAGTGAAGTCTTTACCCATATCCTTCACTACACCCTGAAAAAGCTGAAACTACCACTCCAAGCCTACAAACATATCATGACTCCCCTCTCCAAAACAGAACTGGAAAAACACCCCCAGGGGGAATTTCTCACAGGGCTGAGGGAGGTGTGCAAACGGCTTATCATCGATGGCCCCAACGCCATTATCGGCACCCTGGCCGATGAAACATGCCTCCTGGTTATGGACCAGAAGAAACTACGACCGGCAACCGTGGGTGGTCGTGAAGGATCCTGGGCCATTGCCTCCGAGATATGCGGTGTTGATGCCATGGTTCCCGATCGCGACCCGTCACTCGATTTTCAACCCATGCGCGAACACACAGTTATTATTCCCCCCGAAAGAAAGGAATTAGAAATATGGTCTCAGCACGATCCGTTTCCGTTACCCCAGGCAGCCTAGCGCCATCCGATTTTCCATGGATAATCGAACACCGGGAAGAACGATGCACCCTCTGCGGGCAGTGTACGGCAGTCTGTCCCAAAGAAGCCATCCACCTGGCCCATATGCGCAAACGACTGCCCAAGCTCGAGGTATTCGGTAAAAAACGCGGCAGTACATACAAAACCTTCACCGGAATACGCCAGGAAACCGACCCCGCAAAAAGCTGTATTGGCTGCGGTATGTGCGCCATGGTCTGTCCCAACGATGCCATCGCCCCCACCCGCGGAGCGGATGAAGACAGAACCGTCTTTTTCAACAACAGACATGGCGAGCCGCTCAAAAGAGGTGGTCGCCGCAACGTCGGTGGCCCGACCCTCCTTGATCGCATCATTTTCCATCGCATATCCATGCTGACCGATCCAGCCCTGGACGCCGGTCGTCACGAGTTCACCACCACAACAACCCTTGGCAGAGTTTTATCACCTGAAGACTTCCTCGACCGAACCATAAACGGGGGCTGGATACCACCAACAAGAGAAATATTCCCGTTTGTTATCGGTTCCATGTCCTTCGGTGCCCTCTCGCCCAATATGTGGCTTGGCTTACTCCAGGGCGTTGCTTACTGTAACGAGGTTTTAGGAATCCCCGTTGTCATGTGTACGGGGGAAGGCGGTTGCCCTCCCTGGGTTCTTAAAAGCCCCTATCTCAAATACATAATCCTCCAGATAGCGTCCGGGTATTTTGGCTGGGACGAGATAATTCGCGCCATCCCGGAAATGCAGTGTAAACCGGCGGCCATAGAGATCAAATACGGCCAGGGCGCTAAACCCGGCGACGGCGGCCTACTCATGTGGTTTAAAGTTTCAAAGCTTATTGCCCGACTGCGCGGTGTTCCAGAAGGCGTTGACCTGCCTTCTCCACCCGTCCACCAGACACTCTACTCCATTGAAGAAAGTGTTATGAAAATGATCCAGACACTTTCCATGGCATTCGAGCATAAAGTCCCGATATACCCAAAAATTTCTGCATCCACTTCAGCGAAATCCGTCCTCAACAACCTAGTGCGCAACCCCTATGCAGCCGGATTACTGATAGACGGCATAGATGGTGGTACCGGGGCGGCCTATAACGTTTCCATGGACGCCACCGGTCATCCCATCGCCTCCTGCGTGCGTGACTGCTACCTGGATCTTGCCGCCCAGGGCAAACAGAACGAGATACCTATTTTTGCAGCAGGCGGTATCGGTAAAAACGGCAATGTTACCCAAAACGGTCTGGCCCTGATAATGCTCGGCGCCTCCGGGGTACATATAGGAAAATATATAATGCAGGCGGCGGCAGGCTGCCTGGGCAACGAGAACAATCGCTGTAACGTCTGCAATCTCGGGATTTGTCCAAAGGGCATAACCAGCCAGAATCCGAAGCTGTATCGTCGTCTCGACCCGGACACGGTGGCGGAAAGAGTGGCTGATATATTCATGTCGATAAACACGGAAATGAAAAAGATCATGGCCCCCCTTGGTCGCTCCCAGAGCCTGCCCATCGGCATGTCCGATGCCATCGGCATTGGTGATAAAGTGGCCGCGGACAGACTGCATATTAAATATGTATGTTAGTAATTACCTCTTCACTCGATACATAAGGAGTTTTCAGTGGCTATAACGGTGGTAAAAGGTCTTGACGAAAACGGTAAGCGCATCAGCTCCATGGAATTTGAGAAACGGGTACGCGAGGCATCCGTTTCTTCAACACATATTATCCTTGAATCCTACGGACAACATAATATAGGCATACGACTGCAAAGGGAAGACGGGTTAAATATTACGGTTAAAGGTCCCTCTGGTCAACGGCTGGGTTGCATGGGAATGCCGGGGACATCCATCCTCTGTGAAGGAGCCACCTCTGATGATGTGGGATACCTCAATATAGGGGCGGAAATAACCGTACTGGGCGATGCGACCAACGGTGCGTGTAATGCCATGGCCAACGGCAAAGTCTTTATCGGTGGATCCATCGGCGCACGTGGGCTGACAATGACCAAATGGAACCCGGAATATGAAAAACCAGAACTATGGGTGCTGGGCTCTACCGGTGACTCTTTTGCCGAATTCAACTGCGGCGGCACCGCAATAATATGCGGAATTGAGGCAAAAAACCCAGACAATATTCTCGGTTATCGCCCCTGTGTGGGAATGGTCGGCGGTATCATCTATTTTCGCGGCAAAATTGACAATTCCTTCCCGAAAACCGCCGCCAGGATTGCCGCACCCGACGATGAACAGTGGCAATGGCTCCAAACAAATATGGGCGGCTATCTGAAGAAAATACGTCGTGAAGAACTCCTGGAAACTCTGACCATTCGCGATGATTGGCGAATACTCCTGCCCGTTACTCCGCAGGAAAGAGCCTTAATGTTCTCCGGCCCCATGGTTATGACTGAATTCAGAAATAACCACTGGAACAAGGCATTCGGCGGCGATCCCCTCCGCGATCTGGCGCCCGGACTCGACCGTAGTGTAATACCGACAATAGTCAGTGGGAATCTGCGTAGAAAGACACCGTACTGGGCCAACGCCAAAGCCGCTGCCCCCTGCACATACTACTGCCCCGTACATATTCCCACCGTTGACAGATTACGCCTGATCCGCGAAGGACGTATCGACGAGGCCTATGAAATGTTACTTAGGTACACCCCCCTTCCCGCATCGGTTTGCGGTGCCGTCTGCCCAAACCTCTGTATGGAGAATTGTTCCAGGCAAGGGGTGGACGAATCCATTGATGTCCAGGTCTTAGGACGTGCGGTGAATAACCGGAAAGCACCGACCATTGCGGAACCCTTGGGTAAAAAAGTTGCTGTTATCGGGGGCGGACCCGCCGGTATGAACGTCGCCTGGCAGCTGGCCCTGGCCGGTATCGAAGCCCATATCTATGAACAAGACAGTATGATCGGCGGCAAACTTGCCCAGGTCATTCCATGGGAACGGTTATCCCAGGCAATCTGGGACCGTGAAATTGAACGTTTTCTGGCGACGCCGAATATTTCAACCCACCTTGGGTATGAAATGACAAAAGAGAAATTCAAACAACTGCAGGAGGATTATGATTATGTTGTCATCGCCGTGGGCACCCACGCCCCGAGAACGATACCTTTTCCTGGTAATGAAAAGGTTCTTCCGGCGCTTGACTTCCTGAAAAAGGCCAAAAGTAATAATCCGCAAGCGGTGGGCAAAGAAGTCGTCATAATCGGCGCGGGTAATGTGGGCTGCGACGTGGCCTGCGAAGCATACCGACTCGGTGCAGAAACAGTGACCCTCGTCGATATCCAAAAACCATTAGCATTCGGTAAAGAAAAAGAATCCGCAGAAACACAGGGAGCGACCTTCCGGTGGCCAGTTGCAACAGAAAAAATTACCGATGAAGGACTATGGACAAAAGACGGTGAATTGATCCCCGCCCAGACGGTAATCATCTCCATTGGAGATGTTCCTTCCCTTTCATTCCTGCCCGAGACCGTGGAAACGGTAACCGTTGGCGGCGCTGACTGGATCACCACCAACGAGGCCCACGTAACCTCGGATGCCAAGATCCTCGCCGTGGGTGACGTGGAAAAACCCGGCCTCGCCACCCATGCCCTCGGCGCTGGTAAAAGCGCCGCAGAATTTATCATCGCCGACTGCAGGGGTGAAAAATGGCAACCGTTCAACAAAGAGCTGATCCCGCAAAAGGCCCTGACCATCGGCCATTATACTCCCACCGAAAAGGGTAACAGTGAATCGGATCAGGCCGACCGCTGTCTCTCCTGCGCGTCATGCCGCGACTGCCATCTCTGTGAAACAATTTGTCCAACCGGTGCAATCAGTCGCCGGGAATTAACATTTTCTGCAACGGGTGGTTACCAGTCAGGTCATGGAAAAGGCTACGAATATATCTCCGATGATCAGAAATGCATCGGTTGTGGATTCTGCGCAGACACCTGTCCGTGCGGGATCTGGACCATTAACCCACTGGAGTAGGGATTGACAGACCGGGGCAACGCAAAAAAACAATGACTACTGAATCGTGGATAATATATCTGGCCCTGGTAATAGTTGCCACCGCAACGCCCGGCCCGGCAGTCCTTTTTATTATTACAACTTCAACATTACACAGTCGTAAAAAGGCCGTTTATGCAGCGCTTGGCAATATTGTCGGGCTGTTCTGCCTTGGTATTACGGCTATCACAGGATTGGGAACATTACTAAATACCTCGGTAATATTATTCAATATTATTAAATATGGAGGAGCCGCTTATCTGATCTTTTTAGGCATCAAATTGCTTTTTAGGAAAAATACCACTTTTTCAACGGTAAAAGATCACCTGAATTCCACCGCCCTTTCACCTCAAAAATTATTTATCCAGGCCCTAACTATCGCAATAGGCAATCCAAAGGCAATTGTCTTTCTCACTGCCCTGTTTCCTCAATTTATAAATATTGAAAAACCGTTAACTCTGCAATTTTCAATACTTATATCTGTATTAATGTTTTTTTCATTTTTATTTCTAATGTCTTATGCATTACTGGCGCATAAAATAAGAGGCTGGTTAAACCAGCCGACAAAAATAGAATACTTTAATCGAATTAGCGGATCTATCTTTATTGGTTTTGGTTGTTTATTAGCAGTATCATCAAATAAATAACTCTCCACTGCCCCAGGAAATTACCGTACCCGAACTTCTTTCTAAAACGGATAGGATCCTATCGCCGAATAAGGCGTAATGAAACATCATATCCGGCGGAATCAATATCCGGAGGGAGAAGAGTTGCATCGGGCACCATAATGGTCAAAACCCGGCCACCACGGGGATCTTTTGCTTTTTTATTCCTCCGTTCCATACCCGACGGTCCGGCAACACCCTGGCGAGGTGGACGAACATGTAATAACTGCGCATCGATTGGCGCACCAACCCTGGGCTGTTTTTTTTGTCCCCGATCCTGCAAAGGGGGAATCTTTCCGATAATTATCTCCATTGAAATTTCCTCCTTTCAGCAAAATTCAACAAGTGATACCGATCATAACCCAAATAGGACTTTTTACCCCACCACCCCAAACTTTAACCATAGCAACATTATTACATAAATTTTACACATAGAATACGATAAAAACAATTCATAATGTTAAATTAACACGTTAAATGTCAGACAAGGGCCAATAAGGTTCACTGTTTTTGTAAATAATTTTTTTCGTATTTTTCGCCCTTCGCCAGCTAAAGATCCCGACTTGCCGATTGCAAAATTTAAGAAATACTCTATTCTAACAGAAAATTACCAAAAGAAGAGAAACAGCCACCATGACGGATCCATTAAAAAAAATCCTTGAACCGATAAAGGAACTTCAGAATATTCGGGGCATAGACCTGCCCATCGGCCTGGAATTTTTACAACTGGTGGTCACCGGTCCCCCCGGAGCCGGGAAGTCGTTTTATATCGAACAGATAAGAGGATGGCCCAACGAAGGTTATCTCGATCTTAGCCAGAAGGGATGGTGGAAAGACCAATCTCTTATCTATCGACCCCGGGAGATCCATCTTGGCATACCTTTTCGGGGTATGCAGGAGGCACTGACGGTATTTGACAAGGAATGGCTCGCCTGCAGCCCCCCCCCCGAAATTGAATATCCGCGCATCCAGATCCCCGCCGTAAAAACCGGTTTCTGGCAAACGAACTGGCGCAAGAGATATATTTTTGAGTTTTTAATCCCTCCCCCTTCCGTAATTTATCAACAGCGTCTGAAAAGACAAAACCAGGGTTACTTTCCCGTAGACGAGAACCTAAGCCTGGATATGGTAAAAAAACAGGTCGTCGTCTACAGGGAAATGGCCCTTTACCTCCACCGGGCTGGTCTCAATATTTATGTGCGTAAAAGCCTGGACAAACCGCCAATGAGGATCGCGGAAAAGGGCGTTGTTAATGTACCAAGATGGGCTTTAGATAAAAAACCAAGTCGACCGAGTCTCAAGACCTTTGCCGGCTGGAGATGGCTCTTTCGCAGACATTATCCAATAAAGTGGCTGACCATTACGGATACGCAACAACCCTTGACCTCAACGGGGAGAATCGCCCATGACGGCAGGAGCTTCGAGCTGATCCTGGGTGATACCACATTAAGGCTGCAACCCGAAATTCCCATAGGCAGTAAAAAACATGCCGGTAACAAAAACTGGCTCATCAACACCGAACTCGGATGCTCGACACGTGCCATCAACGGTTTTATCCGCATTAAAGTGGGCGAGACCATCGTTATAGGCAAAATCAATAAAGAATATGACGAGCTTTTTAAATTTTCAGACTCGGTGGCCAAAAGACACGTCAGCGTCACCAATAAAAAGGGTGATCTGATCCTAAGCCCGCTGGAAACGGAATACAGTACAAAAATTGTCAGGCTTGACGATTTCGACTACCGTGAACGGCTTGAGCGTGGACGACTCAATTCCCTGCGCACAATTCGGAAAATATACGGCCGGCCAATCACACCATTACCCCCCCGCAGGGCCCTCCAGTCACTACAGGCCGTTAACGCCCTTTTACAAAATGAACCATATCGAGCAACAGATAAAACGGGTAGACCCGGCGGCCTGGTGGAACTGCCACCAAAACTGACGCCTGTCATAGTCGGCGACCTCCACGCCCAGGTAAATAACCTGCTGAAGATACTAAGTGAAAGTTGCATACTCGACTGCCTCCGCATGAATACGGCCAGCCTGATAATACTCGGCGACGCGGTACATTCGGAAATCATCAATGAGATGGAAAAGTTCGACACATCCATGCTTATTATGGATCTTATCTTTCAGCTGAAACTTCATTTCCCGAATAATATTTTTTACCTGCGGGGCAACCATGACACATTCGATCCGGAAATCAACAAAAATGGTATTCCCCAGGGCACCCTTTTTGAGGAGATGCTGTTGCAGCACCGCGGCCCGCAATATGTTAAAGAAATGAACAATTTTTATGACCTCCTGCCCTATATTATCTGTTCGGATAGTTATATCGCCTGCCATGCCGGGCCTCCCAGGGGCGGTGTCAAAAAAGATGCGCTCATCAATATCAAAGACCATAAAAAAATTGGTGATCAACTAATCAAAACCCGCATTCAAAGACCGCATTATCCGGCAGGCTATACAAAAGGCGATGTGAAAAAACTCCGAAAAAACCTCAACCTCCCACCCAAAACCAGGCTTATTGTCGGCCATACCCCCATGGATCCCTTCGGCAGTTTCTGGCTCCATGCCGGAACCATTAAAAACCACCATATTATCTACAGCGCCCATATCGAAGGGCCAAGTGTCTTCATTCGCTCAAATAAACGGTTTTTACCCATCAGTTATCCGGCCGAACCACTTATAGATATAATAAATGATCTTAAATAGTTTCTTACGGCGGTAATGCTGTCCCCCCTCAGCCTTTATAGCAGTTGAGGCGATAGGTTTAGTTCTCACGTTGCTATGGTATATGGAAAATTCGAGAAAAAATGTGCGATTATGGGGATAGAATATCCATCTTGCCCTCAAAAATATTCCAGATGAAATATGATAATTTTACGAGGATAAATGGTGGGCGAGGCGGGATTCGAACCCGCGGCTTTTGGCTTCGGAGGCCAACACTCTATCCAGCTGAGCTACCCGCCCGGGATGATAAGAATATGGGGAACCGACGGAACTACATTCCGCAGCCTCTGCATTTACCCGAAATCGAGAAAACAATCGAGAAAAAAATGGCCAACAACCGTGAACGCATCATTTTTGTCGGGTTTTTCTTTCTAGATAGTCCTGCCATTCAAGGGGCAACATATCCTTTTTTAAATTATTACACGTCTTACAACATGGTACAATATTATCTTTAGTGGAACGACCTCCCCTGGTCAAGGGGACAAGGTGGTCCATGGTAATATTTTTATAGGCAACACGTTCACCACAGTAATAACAGAGACCAGACCCTGTTTTTTGTTGCCACCACCGTGACTTTCTCAATTCCCTGGCCCTCTTTCTCTCAGCCTTTATGACCGCATCGTCGAGGGTGGCAAATGATTCATAATCTCGTTTAGTCAAGCCAATTCCCCCAGTAACAATTGCCGCATAGCCCCCACCAGGTAAAGAGAACCGCCAATCACAATAAGATCTCCTTCCTCCGCCGACTCCTGCGCAAGTTGCAACGCCCCCGCCAAATCTTCACAACAACGAACCTTATTTTTTTGTGCAGCGCCGAGGAAGGAGGCAATATATTCAGGGCTCGCAGATCTTTCACCCACGGGTTGGGTAAAAATGCATTCAGTAAAGAGAGGGACAATGGTGTCCAGGGTAGCGGAAAGATCCTTATCGGCCATGGAACCCCATACCCCAATCAATTTTTTGTAATTGAATTGACGGACTAGACTCTGTGCCAAATTTCTGACACCTTCAGGATTATGTGCTCCGTCCAAAAGGTAACGCAATTTTTTCACCAGCTTTTTTCCCCCGCCGAAACGGGGTTTACAACTCTTGTAGTCCTGTTCAAAATATTCCATTCGTCCCGGCCATTCGACCCCGGCAAGTCCAAGGCGAATATCAGAATAACTTACTGTAAAATCATACTTTTCAAGCAGTTGCAATACCGCAATAGCAAGGGAATCGTTTTCCTGTTGGACCATGCTCTTCCGATTATACTGCAGGCCCGAAATCTGCCTGTCGCCAAAACGTCCGCCGCCCAGCCAAGTCCATGTTTTATCGTCATTTAAGCGATAGTCAAAATCTTGCCTATAGCTATACAGCGGCGCATTTTTATCCGCAGCCACCCGGGCTATAACCGGAGCCACATCCCGGTTAACCGCACTGGAAACAACAGCAACATTCTCCTTAATAATTCCAGCCTTCTCTCCCGCAATTTCGCCCAGTGTCGTGCCAAGATATGCCTCGTGATCCATACTGACACTGGTAATAACAGCGACAAGCGGTGTTACCACGTTAGTGGCATCGAGACGGCCGCCAAGTCCAGTCTCAAGTAGTACCAGATCCACTTTCGATTCTGCAAACCAGAGAAATCCCAGAGCCGTTGTAAATTCAAAATAAGTGATCTGCTCTTTTCCCAAAACCACGCATATCCGTGTCGCCAGTTCCGCAAAAGTCTCCTCACTGATATAAGAGTTGCCGATACGAAACCTCTCTCGAACGCAACTTAAATGCGGAGACGTATAAACGCCAACCCGGTAACCAGCCCTCTTTAAAACTTCGGACAAGGCCGCACATACCGAGCCCTTTCCATTTGTGCCGGCAATGTGAACAGATCGCCAACGTTTTTCAGGGCGTCCCACTTTATCAAGAAAAGCCCGCATTGCCCCGAGACCAAGCTTAATCTTATGCATTTGCAGAATATCAAGATAGGCAAGCGCTTCTTTATAATTCATTTGGCCGGTCATCATCTCTTTTTTGATTCTTATCCCTGTGTAAAACCGCTCACTACAACACCGTTAACTTGGCATAGTCAAGGTGCAATGTTTTTAATCCATGCCTGTTAAAATAAATATCAAGGGACCCACCCTTTGAAATTTTCTTAACCGTGCCAACACCAAAAAAAGAATGGCGAACCTTGCACCCCACGGCAAAATCACTAAGCACGCTCTTTTCATGCGTCTTTTTGAGGGTTGAAGACGGGGTGTCAGTGATGCGCTCGGCAACTTGTCCGGAACCGGGGAAAGGAAATGAAACAACTCTCTGGAGAAGACCCGCTTGCAACTCCACCAGATAGGGTGACATCCCCACCATTTTAAACTTCCTGTCCGCCGTCATTATCTGGCGGGGATAGGTAAAATAAAGATATTTCTTAGCCCTGGTTGCGGCAACATAAAGCAGTCGCCGTTCCTCCTCCCACTGTTCTCCAAAAAAGACTGAACTGTGGGGGAAACGTCCATCCGCCACACCAATCACAAACACTACCTTAAACTCAAGCCCTTTTGAAGAATGAATAGTGGACAGGATCAACCTCTCAATATCCTCATCAACGTTCGCCGCCTCGTCGGGGGGATCAAGGCTTGTATCATCAATAAATGACTGAAGTTCTTCATATTCATCCATGATCCCTCTTAACTGGTGCAAATCTTTCAATCTCTTGGGATAATCGTCACTATAAATTCTTTCAAAGATCGGCATATAGTAGTCAAAAATCATCTCATAAAGGACAGAAGGCTTCTGGTTCCCACTCAGTAACTTCGCAAATAACCTGACAATCTTCTGAAAACCGTCCCGCCATGTCTTGGAGGCGGGATAGTCGGCCAGAGCCAGAAAGGGATCTTCAGATGCGACCAGGGCACCGGAAATCTTCTGTGCCGTAACCGGGCCCACCTTTTCCAACTGCAGGAACATTCTATTCCAGGACAGGGTATCCTGAGGATTAACAAGGACCCGTAAAAAGGCGACTATATCCTTTATATGTGCCGATTCCGTCAGTTTAATACCGCCCCTTTTTTCATATTCAATGCCGTGGTTAACAAGTTCCAATTCAAGCTTGTAGGAGTGGAAACCAGACCGAAAAAGAACGGCAATATCCTGTAATGATACGCCATTTGCAACAAAACTTTCAATACCTTCAACCACAAAGGCGGCCTCTTCACCCTCACTCCTGCCGGCAAAAAGCCCCGGACGATCACCCCCCTTTATGCGGGTAAAAAGTGTCTTTGTATATTTTTCCACCGCATTGCGGATAATATCGTTGGTAAGAGAAAGAATAGGCTGGGTAGAACGATAATTTTCCTCAAGTTTTATTATCTTGGTATCGGCAAATATTTTGGGAAAATACATGATATTGTGAAAATCAGCGCCCCTGAAAGAATAGATCGACTGGGAATCATCCCCCACCACCATCACGTTATCATGGGTGTGAGCCATAAGGCGGATAATATCCGCCTGGATAAGATTTGTATCCTGATATTCATCAACCATAATATGGGAAAACCTCTCGGATATTGCCTGTTTTATCTCTGGGAACTCAACAAGCAATCTCTTCCAGTTAACCAGTAAATCGTCATAGTCCATCAGACTGTGATCGAATTTAAACTCCTGATAATGCTTTTGCAGTGCCAGGATATCGCCAATATGTGCGGAGAGGTGTTCGTATTGATCAAAAATCAGATCCTCAAGATCAATAGATTTATTGACGGAACCACTGATCAGATTGACGATCATCCGTTTTGACGGGAATCTTTCTCCTTTCTTGCCGCATTCCAGCGAAGACTTCAAAAGATTGACGATACCTTCAGCATCCGTCCGGTCAATAATGGTAAAAGAGGAGGAGAAACCCAGGTAGGAACCATATCTGCGCAACAACATATTGGCGATAGCATGGAATGTGCCGCCGACGACACCTTTACAACTGTCATTGAGCAGTAGACCTGCCCGCCACAACATCTCCCGGCTGGCTTTACGAGTAAAGGTAAGCAGCAGGATCGATCCGGGCTGGACACCAGTTTTCACAAGATGCGCCACTCGATAAACAAGGGTACGGGTCTTACCACTGCCCGCTCCGGCAATTACGAGAACAGGACCCTCGGTGGAAGTAACCGCTTCGTACTGCGACTGATTAAGTTCCTGGAGATTGGCGATCCCATCCCCGTTGTCAATGGGTTGTAGATGGCTGTTATTTTTCATAGCGCCCACTCTACCACAGCATAAAAATATTGCCTAGAGCTTGTCTGAGAATAGCAATTTCCAAATATCCACCCGCTATTAATAATCAGAAACCATAAAAAATGGTGCGCAGCCGTACGGTCTGGACCGGAGTCCTCCCCCGACTACACGCATATTTTTCACAATATTAAAGAGGTTGGACAACAGCGCATTTTGACACAAGCTTTTTAAAAACTAGCCTGGTTTTAACGATTCTTCACCACCAGCCCCGGTTGACAAATTAACAGACCCTGTTATATTTGTACCCCAATCGTACGCGCGAAGCGTGATGCAATTGTTTTATTTAATGAAATCAGCGCACTAATTAGGTGCGACCGGTAATCTCCCCACCAGCTTGGTGGCGATTTTATCATGTTATGTGCCCCTGGGGATCGGTCGTTTTTTAAGCGTTTCCCTGGTCTTTTCACTTATTAGGGTTATGTTGCGCCGTTTTTGCAAAACCGGCTGTTTTATTTCCCGTAAACCATTTTCACCCCAGACATAGAACAATATGACAACCAACATCGCAGATACACTTTTCAACAAAGAGAACCTTGAAAAACTTTTCCCAAAAAATAGAACAGACGAGTTTTTTGAAGCATTGTTTGGAGACGCTGCTGAAGGTGCCTACGATATTGAACTGACCTTTAAAGACGCCGCAAAAGATACACTGAATATGGAGTTACACCTCCATCAGCGTCCCGGCTGTTGCCTGGCCTGCAACCTCACCCAGGGCCTTCCCCAGGTCTTCTCACGCCATCCCGTCATCAATATCGATGGTTTGGTAAGGGATATTGATAAACTCCTGGGTGATAGCGTACACTGTGAAAGCTGGGGTCTGGGCCGTACCGTCCAACACAGTCAAGCCTTGCACGCAATTCCTATAACGATCACACTTAAACGGGATTAACGCCCTGCACGCAGAAAACAAAAAATATACTTAAAACAGTAAAATCAATACATTATTTATTGATTTTACGGTGTCTTGCCCTGGGGTTTAGTGCCTTACTCCATAAAACCTGTAAAGAAAAACAAGAAAATAAAGGTAATATTCAACTTAACGGGTTCATAACAGAAACAAGGCACTTACTTGCAGCTTGTCTGCGTTAGAATTTAAGAATAAAAATAATGCACAAAGCCCTGTTCCGGGCTTGCCTGTCGCAAAAATTGAAAAAAAAAGATCGGCTCCGGCGAGCCGATCTTTTTTCTCTATTTTGGTGTTTTCCTGTTTTCTTTCGACTTACGATACCGCCACCCTGGATCTCCCTTCCGCCTTGGCGTGGTAGAGGATATCGTCCGTGCGTTCCAGCCATAAACGCAACGGTTCGTCTTTTTGTAATTCCGTAAGACCGATACTTATACCCAACTTAGTATCCTCATCGGCCCATACATCCAGGTCATCCACAGCTACACATAATCTTTCCGCCAAAATTCTCGCACTTTTCAAATCAGTGTTATCAAGAACCAGTAAAAATTCATCCCCGCCCATCCGCACGAGAAGATCGGTTGAACGAACAGCGCTTCTCAAAACGTCCGCCACCGACTGCAATACCTTATCCCCAACGTGATGACCAAGATTATCGTTTATCTGCTTGAACCTGTCCAGATCCATTGAGATCATGGAAAGTGGATAATTGTACCTTCTGGCTCGATTGATCATGCCGGGAATACGCTCTTCAAAGACCCGACGATTTGATAACCCGGTCAGGGGATCACTGCTCGCCCTCTCAAAGAGATCTTCATATTCAAGACCGCGTTGCAAAGACTCCGCAAGAATTTCCAGAGAATTATTTATAAGGTCTATTTCATCTCGGGAAAGTTCATGACCCTTTTTCAAAATAAGGAAAATACCCGCGTTATCGGCCGTTTCAAAGATCCATTTATAGGCGTAATGGCCGTCTTGCATGGTAAACGTGCCATCCAGGGGCGTGGTATCGGAAATAAGTTTTTCTGCAAAAGCTATTGCCCTGCGCCTGTGCGGGCCATGGCCGGAACAGAAAAGATGCCGTTTATTGCGGCTACCGTTATTATAGCCGATGAGTTCATGGCCAACCAGCGGCATCAACCACACGGAATACGCCTCAATCATCCCGGTCAGACTTAAAACACCCGCCATCCTGATATGCAGTTTGTTTATGAGATCAAGTTGCTCTGACTGCTTTTTCAGATTATCAAGTTCAGCCATAACTTTCTCTATCTCAACCTGCGGTACTTGAGATTCGGAAAAAATCTTTTCTTTAATAGATATAGTCATGATTGATGTCCTTCAAATGTTCGTTATAATAGATGCAAATTATCTTGATGAGTTTCTTATCGGCAAATTAAAATTTTTCTTTACCTTTTTTTTACAATTACTTAGCATATTTTATGCCACTCTTTCATGTCCACCATGGCAATAAACCACCACACCATGACAACTTATTAATATTAATTGCTTTTCCAAACGCAGAGATTATAATGATAATTTATCGTCGCCCCGGATAACAGGGCAAGAAAACACATTAATTTATTAAATGTCACTTTATTGACACCTGAATTTTCTACACAAGAAATAAAAAAAATCTTTTCCCGGCGGTATATAAGCAAATGACACAGACCCTGAAACAAAAGATAGGTCAGCTCTTTCTCGTTGGATTTGAGGGGGATAAAATTTCTGCAAACCAATGGATAGCCAGGGATATAGAAGATAATTGCCTTGGTGGCGTAATTCTTTTCGACCGGCTCCTTGCCAAAAACAAATCCAGCAATAATATAATCTCAGCAAATCAACTACGGAACTTAACGGAGAAATTACAGAAACTGGCGGAGAGCACGCTGCTTATTGCCGTCGACCAGGAAGGGGGCAAGGTTAATCGCTTCAAAGAAGGGCGAGGTTTCATCACCACTCCCTGTGCGGCGATAATGGGTAAAGAACAGGATCACTCCAAAACAGCCGCCAGTGCCGAACAAACAGCTGAAATGTTAGTCAGCACAGGAATAAATTTTAATCTTGCGCCGGTGGTCGACCTGGATATTTACAAACAAAACCCCATTATCGGCGCATATGGACGAAGTTTTTCTCCACATCCACAAGAGGTGACAGCCCACGCCGCAACCTGGATAGAGGAACACCAAAAAAAAGGCGTTATTTCCTGTCTAAAACACTTCCCCGGTCACGGCAGTTCCCGTCATGATTCCCACCTTGGTTTTGTCGATATAACCACGACGTGGCGGGAAGACGAACTCTATCCCTACCGACAATTGATAGAGCAGGGACGCGCAGATTCAATTATGGTGGGACATCTGCTCAACCGCTCCTTTGATGCCCATTACCCGGCGACATTATCGCAAAAAACAATACAAAATATAGCCCGTAAGAAATTGCAATTCACAGGCCTTCTCATCTCTGACGATATGCAGATGAAGGCCATAACCGACCATTACGGCCTTAAGGATGGCTGCTGCCTAGCGCTTGCCGCCGGCATGGACATGCTTATAGTGGGGAACAATATTGTCCATGACCCTGAAATTTTCGTAAAACTTCGGGATGCCGTACTAACGGCTGTAAGCCGCGGGCAACTGACCGAACAAAGAATTGACAACGCCTGGAAAAGAGTACAGAAACTAAAAGAAAAGATAGGAAAACACCGTAAACGATTATAACGTCGCCGCCCATTCACAGTTGCCAGGCGACCTTGGATCTTCGGTTTCTTTGATACCTGGGTTCCATTACGACGGACCAATAGCGAATAAAAAATTTTCTTTCAACAACACTCGGAACTTTTTTTACTTTTCAGAACCTTGCTGACCGTAAAAGAAAGATTATTCATGGAAACAGGTTTCATGCAATATTCATCCACACCCGCCGCTGCAGCAGCATCCTTGGATACCTGATCGGAATAGCCCGTAAAGAGAATTACCGGAATATCGGGCCGTATGGTCTTCACCTTCTCACTCAACTCCAACCCGGTGAGCTCCGGCATCGTTAAATCAGTTAACAACAGATCAAATGAATCCGGAGCGGCTGCAAAGAGTTCTATTGCCGCTGCTGCGGAAGTTTTGCCCACAACCGTATAACCAAAATTTTCCAGAATCTCACCCGTCACCTGCACAACCTGCTCTTCATCATCCACGAGTAAAATAGTGCCATCACCATGCTGTAGCTCCCCACTAAAAACAGCTGTTTCAGACATATTAACGTCCTTGACGATGGGGAAAAACACCCGAAAAGACGAACCCTTGCCCAGTTCACTTTCCACCTCGATATGACCGCCTTGGTGGTTGACAATACCATGTACCACGGCCAGCCCCATCCCCGTACCACTGGTCTTTTCCCTGGTTGTAAAGTAGGGTTCGAATATTCTATCCAGCATCTGTTTTTCAATACCACAACCGGTATCAGTCACATTCAACTCCAGCCACTCGACTCCATTATCCCGTGATGTGGCAGGTTTGAGGGTCACCGTTAGAACACCATGTCGGCCAGCCATTGCCTGGGCGGCATTCGTACAGAGATTAATCAACACCTGATGGATCTGTACCGGGTCAACGAGTACGCGTCCGCAGTTTTCGTCAACATCTTCCTTTATGGTAATGGTACTGGGCATGGTAACCCGCATAAGTTTCATCGCCTCTTTCACAATGGGGTGAATATGCTGCAACACCTCTTTTTTTTCTATACTCCGTGAAAATGTGAGAAACTGCTCAACCAAGGTCTTTGCTCTTTTTGACGCCTTGAGAATCTCAGCCAGATAATCGTAAACGGCCCCTTCCGCCAGCCCGTTCATTTTCATTTTCAAACGAATGATCTCCGTATATCCCATGATAGGGGTCAGAACATTATTAAAATCATGGGCGACGCCACCGGCCAGGGTACCAATGGCCTCCATTTTTTGCGTATGCCTCAACTGCTTTTCAAGCTGACGTCTTTCCGTTACATTCTGGGCGATTACCACAAACCCGGAAACATCACCACCACGAACGACGGGGGAACAGGTTATATCAAAAAACATCTCTTCCCCGTCATCTCCGAAAACACCAATTAACTGAGTGCTCTTTTCGATCATGCCAGAAGCACGACTCATAACAAAGGCGCAGGATGAGCAATCATCACTTTTCGAACAAAAAATTTCATAACATTTTTTCCCTTTAAAGTCGGTGCAAAAGCGGAGGGTGTGGTTGTTCACCCATCGGGCTTTCATATCACGATCAAAAAGAACCAAAATCCCAGGAAAACCATCAATCATGGCTTTCTTTTGTGCCTCACACTCAAATAATGCATCAATAACCCGTCGCTGGTTTTCGTCATCGCCCCGACAGTCTATTTTTTCTTCTGATATGACCATTCAACATTCCTTTGTACCCAACGCAGACAAGCTGCAAGTAAATGCCTTGTTTCCGTTATGAACCCGTTAAGTTAAACATTACCTTTATTTTCTTGTTTTTCTTTACAGGTTTTATGGAGTAAGGCACTAAAAATTATACGCATAATATGTGACAACTTTCAGACTATTAAGACACCAGGTTCCTGCAATATTAAGGGGTTAAATAAAAACTTGTAACCTGTCTATTGCTAAATTTAAATTAGAAGCTTCCCTGCAACCTGAAAAAGGGTTGTCTTTAACCGAGAGCTTATCTGCCTACTAAATACGGGCTCGTTGCACCGTCCTTTTTTAGTTGTATCACTTGACCGTTCAATATTCAAAAAACTATTATCACCTAAATTTTACGTGTATAAAATATGAAAAAATTTTAATTTATTAAATCACCGTGTTATTGAAATAATATGGACTGAGAGTCTTCACGGTTCTGCTGAAAAAAAATTCTCCTATACTGCACTCCCGCGGGGATCATCGATTCGGAAATTTACAGATTAGAAAATTTAGGGGTCAACATTCAAAAAAAATTATACCAATAACTCAACCTGACAAAATAACCACACCTCAACTATGCTGGATTTCAGCGGTAATTAAAAAAAATATTGCTATTCACTTGACTCTTACCCACCAGTTAATATATATGACACTGCTACTCGGTGCCCTTAACCACCGTATTAAGCCAGGGCCTATACAATAACAGAATAATTTTCACCTTGATTTTGCAATTGATGAGTTTACCAAAGGCGCTGGATGTGAGGAATAACGGCCCTTCCAGATTCTGCGTACAATGCTTGGTTTATACCTGAATCCTGGGCGAAATTACGCTGAACCCGCTTCATTAGCAGTATGTTGAGATATTCTTATACCTCGACGCTACCGAGGCCTCACATCTCCAGCAGATTAGGCAGACTCCGAACTCATCACTTGCAAGATGCAGATTACAGGAAAAACAGCAGATGATGCGGACAAAACCAGAAATAGTCTATCCCTGCCCATGGGTATACAAGATTATTGGAACGGACTGTACATTATTGGAAGATGTTATTATTGCCTCCTGTTCTCCACTGGAGGTAACAATTAGCCACTCGCATTCCAGCTCAAAAGGTAAATATCACAGCCTAAATGCAAAAGTGACCGTCCCCGACGAGCACGCTAGGCTAAAAATATTTGAAGACCTTAAAAAACACCCTGCGGTTAAATTAGTCCTATAACAACCAACCGGATACGAAAAATGACTACGGACAGTACAGCAAAAGAAGCTACACAGAACCCCTCTCAACTCATTGCTTCCCTTCGAGAAGGGGTCAGCGTGGTACAAATGATTGTATTCAAAGAAGTTAAAAATTACCTCGTCGGCCAGGGCCACAGTAAAGACCCAGCATACCTTCCCATGCTCGCCGGCTCAATCACCAATGAAGCCTTCGGCACCAGGAATTCTGCGGAAAAATTCAGTCGATTCAGAGAAAACAACAGGACGGAAATAGAGCAGGGGCTTCTGGCCATCAGGGAGGAACTGGCAAATATATGCCCCATACTCACCGACGCGCTACGTATACAGACCTTGTGCGACCACCAGGAGGGGCAAAAGGACACCACTGTTCTCAGCCAGGCAAAAGAATTTGGTTTTCTTCTGGAGGAACGGGAAGTACCATTGCCATCGACCTTTATGACGGAAGTTAGAAAGATCGGTGAAAAACACAACCTGATAATTCCCCCCGTCCAAATTTCGGCAACGCAGGATCAATCCATGGTTCATTAGCCGGTATCCGTTTAGTGCCTTACTCCATAAAACTTGTAAAGAAAAACAAGAAAGTAAAGGTAATGTTCAACTTAACGGGTTCATAACAGAAACAAGTCACTTGCTTGCAGTTTGTCTGCGTTAGGATATTATCCGAATAAGGCTACCCTCACCACCCCACGGACGGAATTACAGATATAAACTGCTTCGGCATTCCCGACATCTTCTTTCAGTAACACCCGTTCCGTAACCTTCACAGACGAAGACCCCAGCAACTGCCCCCGCATAACCCCCGGCAAAAGACCGCAACGGACGGGCGGCGTATAATACTTCCCCTTGCTGAAAATAATAATATTAGAAATACACCCTTCCGTAACCTCACCATCATCATTACAGAAAAGGATATCAACCAAGCCTCTTTGGTGGGCCGTTTCATACTCAAAATTATAGAGATCACGTCGGCTGGTTTTATGAAAATACCAGGCATTGTCGACCACCGTCTTTTTTCGGGAAAAATCTATACGCGGCAATATGCTATCGTCTACCTTTTCCGGACGTAAGGGTAGTGAGTCAAGGTGCGGCCGTTCGCATTTTATTGCAACACTATCAGTCCTCCCATCTTTCTCCAGGGTCAGACGAACTCGATAACAAGACTCCTTAAACTTCTTTTCCCTGGTCGACAAACATCGTCGCAGGGAACTCTCATTAAATGAAAACTTAAAATATTGGGCTGCCCTCTCAAGGCGCTGCAAATGATCGTCAAGCAACCAATATCCATCTTCCGGCCGCCAGAGAATAGTTTCAAACAAATAAAAATCCGCTTGCCGATGGGTCAGGAATCTGCCCTTCAGCAACGACTCCTTCCACTCTTCTAACGGTTTGGAATCATGGGTAATCCCGGCACCTATCCCCATCTCTCCAGTTTTATCGAAAAGACGAAGAGTACGGATGGGTACATTAAAGACGGCTGATCCATCCGGTGCCAAAAAACCGATTGCCCCCGTATAGACCCCCCGCGTCTCTTTTTCCAATTCGCCGATAATTTCCATGGTCCGGATCTTCGGAGCTCCGGTTATTGAACCGCATGGAAAAAGAGCCTGAAAAAGAGAACGCAGCTCAATCAACCCTTCTGCCAATTGTGAACCAGTTGCCTTCACCGTTGAAGTCATCTGTAGCAGACTTTCGTATGATTCCACATCAAAGAGTGATTCGACGACTACACCGCCCCGCCCCCTGGCATCGGATAAAAGATGTGCAAGATCATTACGCAGCAGGTCAACAATCATCACGTTCTCACTTCTGTTTTTTGGGTCCCGGTGTAACAACTCCATGTTTCTCAGCTCTTCTTCATGGTAGCGCCCTCGTTCCGCGGTGCCCTTCATCGGACGAACAATTATCTCCCCACCCCTTTTTCTAAAAAACAGCTCCGGAGAAAATGATAGGATTCGTTCTTCACCGTAACGGATATAGGCCCCATAGGCAACGGACTGATTTCTCCGTAAATCATAGTAGAGTCTCTCTGCTGAACCTTCAAAGTCAAAGAAAAGTTTCATTGTATAATTAACCTGATAAGTATCACCAGCCCGTATATATTGTTGAACTGCATGGAGAGCCTGTATAAATTCATCCCTGTCCATATTGGGCCTGATATCGGTTAACAAATAGGTGCAATCCGAAAAAGGAGACGATTCGGTGAGGGGAAAATCATGTTCAGCGGTGCGATGATTGAAGCGAAGAGGGGCTGAAAAAACACCCAACTCGGCCAGGGGCTCAGCCGCCCCACCCGAATTGTTGATTAAACGATTATCGGCACCGCATAAAACACCGAATTCATAACCCAGCCAACCAGCCAGATAATAACCCTGCTGAAGACGAATCTGCATATCATCAAGAAATTGAGCGGGGTCATCTTCTCTTCTGCAAATTAATTTTTCAAGGGGGTTAAGAAAAAGCAACGATTCAATGTTTTCATCATCAGGACGGGAAGTATCGAAGAAGACAAAATCTCTCTTACGACGGAGTAACCCGAGTATTTTTTTAATTTCCGGGTCTTGAATAACAAACATACCTATACCCTTTAACCTGAACCTTACAGTAGAAATCCCCTGACCGTTTATTGGTTATATTTATACTTCCAATAAATGTTATTCATCCATCGGCAATGCGCCCGCGCGCCAGAAATCGGTTCTCGAAAAATATCTCTGTATTTGTTGTAATTCACCAACTCTTCGACTATTATCACAGGGTATTTTTTTTACAACATATGCCCTTCAGAGTATTTAATACTATTTTTTCAGTTTTCGCCACGCTACATGCACAACTGACAGTAATTACAAAGGAGACAACATTATGTCGCGAAAGATGGTTACGATTGACGGCAATCAGGCGTGTACCCACGTCGCTTATGCTACAAGTGAAATTATCACTTTATACCCCATTACCCCATCGACCCCCCTGGCCGCAGAGGCTGATTCAAAATCCGCCTCATTACAGAAAAACCTCTGGGGAACCACACCGGTGGTAAACCAGATGCAGTCGGAAGCGGGGGTTGCCGGTTCCATCCACGGATCTCTTGCGACGGGCGCGCTCTGCACGACTTTCACCGCCTCCCAGGGTTTATTGCTCATGATCCCCAATATGTATAAAATCGCAGGGGAACTGACACCGGCCGTCTTT